>JBDUDZ010000058.1:0-11294 GCA_040002635.1 Rhodoglobus sp. | reverse complement strand
CAGCACGCAGTTGCCGTTCCCGGTCAAGCCCACCGACCACGCGATCGCGATCTGATCTCTCCTTTTTACCCACCACCACCCACCACTGCAGTACCCCACAGAAGGAAGTCATGAGACGAGCCAAAATCGTCGCGACGCTGGGCCCAGCGACGTCGAGCTACGAGAACATCAGGGCGATCATCGATGCAGGTGTCGATGTCGCACGCATGAACCTCAGCCACGGTTCGTACGCCGTGCACGAGGAGGTCTATGCGAATGTTCGCAAGGCCGCAGAGGATTCGGGACGCGCCGTCGCCGTCATGGTCGACCTGCAGGGTCCCAAGATTCGCCTCGGCAAGTTCGAGGCTGGCCCATACGAACTCGCCGTCGGTGACATCTTCAAGATCACCACGGAAGACGTGGTCGGCACCAAAGAACTCTCCGGCACCACGTTCAAAGGCCTGCCCGACGACGTCAGCCCCGGCGACTTCCTGCTGATCGATGATGGCAAGGTCAAGGTGCAGGTCACCGAGGTGAAGGGCCAGGTCGTCACGACCGAAGTCATCGTCGGTGGCTTCGTGTCGAACAACAAGGGCATCAACCTTCCCGGCGTCGCAGTCAACGTCCCGGCGCTGTCCGAGAAAGACGAGGATGACCTGCGCTGGGGTCTGAAACTCGGCTGCGACCTCATCGCACTGTCCTTTGTGCGCAACGCGGAAGACATCATCCGCGTGCACGAGATCATGGCGGAAGAGGGCCGCAAGGTTCCCGTCATCGCGAAGATCGAGAAGCCGCAGGCAGTTGACCACCTCGAGGCGATCATCGATGCGTTCGACGCGATCATGGTTGCTCGTGGCGACCTGGGCGTAGAACTGCCCCTGGAGGCCGTGCCGATCGTGCAGAAGCGCACGGTCGAGCTCGCCCGCCGCATGGCCAAGCCGGTGATCGTTGCAACCCAGATGCTCGAGTCGATGATTTCGAGCCCGGTGCCCACCCGCGCCGAGACGTCGGATGTCGCCAACGCCATCCTCGACGGAGCCGACGCGGTCATGCTCTCGGGCGAGACCAGCGTGGGGGAGTACCCCGTCATCACCGTGCAGACCATGGCTCGCATCGTGACCTCCACCGAGGAGCACGGCCTGGAGCGCATTCCCCCGCTCGGCACCAAGCCGCGCACCCAGGGCGGAGCGATCACGCTCGCCGCGGCCGAGGTCGCTGACTTCGTCGATGCCAAGTACGTCTGCGTGTTCACCGAGTCCGGTGACGCTGCGCGCCGGATGTCGCGGCTACGCTTCCGCGTGCCGATGAAGGCCTTCACTCCCGATCCCGCCATCCGTCGCCGCATGGCGCTGATCTGGGGCATCGAGTCGTTCGTCGTGCCACGCGTCGAGCACACCGACGCCATGTATCACCAGGTCGACGAGGTGCTCATGGGCAACGGGCTCGCGGAGGCCGGCGACAAGGTGGTCGTGATCTCGGGATCCCCTCCCGGAATCTCCGGGTCAACCAATGACATGCGAGTGCACATTATTGGCAGCACCATGAACGTCGAAGTGCCGGAGAAGCAGGACTAGAGGCTTGGCTCGGCTTCGGTGCCCACTACGCGATCAACCCACCGGGCGATCACGAAAAGGGACCCGAAGCCGAGGATGAAGCCAATGATGAACATCGTCCAGACGAGGGTGGTATCGGCACGAACATTTGTAGCGCTGCCGGTGACGTAACTCAGGACATTGGCCAGGTACACGGTCCATAGCGCCGGCACCAACGCGCAGAACAGGACGACTGCGACAATCGACCACCGGGTATTGCGGAGAAGCCCGATTGCCGTTGCGATAGCGATGACTTCGACAGCGGCAGTGGCGAACCAGAAGAACTGGATGAGTGTTCCCGCACCAATATCGAGGGGCGCGCCGCCGCCGCCTTTGCCCGGTATCTCGAGGTTTAACTGTGACGGCAATGCGGGTGAAAGTATCACGACGGCGAACTGTATGCCCAGCGCCACTATCGCCCAGAGCACGACGGTGCCGGCGAATGCCTTGCGGTTCAGAGCTGTCATAACTATTTCGTGATTGGTGACTGTTTCGTATTTGTGCCGGATGTGGGACTTGAACCCACACGTCCTTTCGAACAAAGCATTTTGAGTGCTCCGCGTCTGCCATTCCGCCAATCCGGCGCACAACTACGTGGGAAAGAATACCGTAGGCTTTCGAACGTGACTGAGCATGAAGCGACAACTTCCGCACCGCGACGGGTAGTCGTCGCAGAAGATGAGTCGCTGATCCGCATGGATATTGTCGAGATCCTTCGCGACAACGGTTTTGAGGTAGTCGGTGAAGCGAGCGACGGCGAAACTGCGGTGGCTCTGGCGACCGAGCTGCGGCCCGACCTCGTCATCATGGACGTCAAGATGCCGCAGCTCGACGGAATCTCTGCGGCGGAGCGCCTGAGCAAGAACCACATCGCTCCGGTTGTGCTGTTGACGGCGTTCAGCCAGAAAGAGCTCGTGGAGCGGGCATCCGAAGCCGGTGCGCTTGCTTACGTAGTGAAGCCGTTCACTCCAAGCGACCTGCTGCCTGCCATCGAGATTGCACTCAGCCGATACACGCAGATCATCACGCTCGAGGCTGAGGTTGCTGACCTCGTCGAGCGGTTCGAGACTCGCAAGCTCGTCGACAGGGCAAAAGGCCTGCTCAACGAGAAGATGGGCCTGACCGAGCCTGAGGCTTTCCGCTGGATCCAGAAGGCATCAATGGATCGCCGCCTCACCATGCACGATGTAGCCCAGGCCATCATCGAGCAACTCAGCGCCAAGAAGTAGCGCGCCTCGCCGCGGGGCACCGCGCGGGAGCTCGGTTGCGTGTAACCGTGTGCCCTAAGCCCGTGCGCTGAGCTAGATCCCGATATCGTCGCCGTTGTTTGCTCGCTCGATCAACGCATTGTCTGCTGCCGAAAGCTCGGCCGGGCCGCCCGCCGCAACCACCTCGGCCTGGATGCCGGGCGGGAACGGAGTTTCCATGTTCTGGAGCAGCCACACCTTCGTGTCATCGGACAATTTGTTGAACCACTCTTTGAGTTCCATGACGCGATTCTGCACCACCCGGCGAACCGCGCGCTAGACCAGAAGTCGCTCGCGGAGCCGGCTCTGGGCGTCGAGGTCGACGCCTGCTGACTGCAGGTACGCGGACAGGTCAAGGGAGTCGAGCAGCTCGGCCAGCGTGGCCCGATCTTTCGTCAGCGCTTCGGCCAATTGTTGTGGGGCGCGGGGCCGTTCGTGTGGCGCGGGAACTGAGAGCAGGTAGTCGTTGGTCTCCCGAACGCCGCGCTCGTAGTCATCAAGAATCTGCACGCGATCCACTCCGCAGAGATCGAGAATCAGAGCCACGATGAGGCCGGTGCGATCCCTGCCCGCCGCGCAATGGATCGCAACGCCCCCCTTCGGCGCGTCAGCCACCGCCGAGAGCGCCGCGGCAACCTTCGTGGGCCAGCGTCGCAAATTCTCGGCGAAGTACGCGGGGGATCCAAGGAGCTCCAAGTACTTGTCCATAAACTCACGGTCGGTCTGGTCCTCGATCGCGAGGTTGACGGAAGCCACCATGGCCGGGCGCAAGGGGAGCGTCGCTATTTCTTCCGGATTGCGAAGGTCGATGAGTGTCTTGATCCCGGCGGATTCGAGCTCCTGCCACCCTGCTGCATCAAGGTCATCGGGCCGTGGCATTCTGAAGACCCTGCCGGGTTTGGTTGTTCCGAGGCGGCCGGTCAGCCCGCCGAGGTCGCGGGCGTTGTGAATCCCGCCCCAATGGACAGCGCGAAACAAGCTAGCGGTCCTTAAGGAAATTCGTCATCCGCACGGTGGAAAGCCGCCGGCCCTCCTCGTCGGTCATAACAATTTCGTGCGTGGCCAGGGTGCGGCCCAGAGACAACGCGGTGCAGGTACCGGTAACCCAACCGCCTGTGACCGAACGGCTATGGGTCGCGTTGATCTCGATGCCCATGGCGTAGCGTCCCGGTCCGGCGTGGATGGCTGCGGAGATCGAGCCCAGCGATTCCCCCAGCACCACATGGGCACCGCCGTGCAGCAGGCCGATCACCTGCGTGTTGCCCTCAACGGGCATCCGCGCCACCGAGTAGGAGCCCGACAGTTCAAGGAACTCGATTCCCATCTTCACCGGCAACGGACCGCCCTGAGTACGTTCGATGATCTCGCGCATGACGGGGTCCATGTCGTCTGGAAGAGTAGTCAATTCGAGCTCCAGTCCTGTCGGCAGCCGAGGCTAGGCTGGCTCTCGTGCCGGACTCCGAAAAGCCTACCCTTCTGATCATCGACGGCCATTCTCTGGCCTTCCGGGCCTTCTACGCGCTACCGGTCGACAGTTTTCAGAACCGCGACGGCCAGCACACCAACGCAATTCACGGATTCCTGTCGATGCTTATCCTGCTGCTGCAGAACGAGAAACCGACCCATCTCGCTGTGGCTTTCGACATCTCGCGCTACTCGTTCCGCACCCGCGAGTACCCCGAGTACAAGGGCACCCGGGGCGAGACCCCGCCCGAGTTCATCGGGCAGATTCCGCTGCTTGAGGAGGCACTCAAGGCGATGAGAATTCCGACGATCACGAAGGAAGACTTCGAAGCCGACGACATCCTCGCAACCCTCGCCACCCAGGGCTCCGCTGCAGGCTTCACCGTGCTTGTCGTCTCCGGTGACCGCGATGCAATCCAGATGGTCAACGACGACGTGACCCTTCTCTACCCCAATGCCCGCGGTGTTTCCGAACTCAAGCGCTACGACCGGGATGCAGTTTTCGAGCGTTACGGCATCGAGCCCCAGCAGTATCCGGATGTCGCGGCGCTCGTGGGCGAGACATCCGACAACCTCATCGGCATCGACAAGGTCGGCGAGAAGACCGCAGTGAAGTGGATCACCACCTATGGCAGCCTCGACGCTGTCCTCGAGAACGCCGATTCGATTACGGGCGTCGTGGGCGAGAAGCTGCGGGAGCAGAAAGATCGCGCAATCCGCAACCGTAAGCTCAACCACCTCATCACCGACGTGGACTTGCCCCTGGGCCCGAGTGACCTCGAGCGCCAGCCACTGGACGTACCCGCCGTCCGTGAGATCTTCGACAAACTGCAGTTCAAGACGTTGCTGGAACGCGTGCTCAAGATCGCTGCAGCCGAACAGGGCGACGAGGCAGTCAGCGGGTCAGCGCCTGCCGCGGCAGGGGTTCCCGTCATCCACACGATCATCGACGAAGAGCTCGCGAAGTGGATAGCAACCCAGACGTCGAACGGACAGAATGCCCTCGGGCTGCGCGTGCAGTCGATCAACGGCGAGGTCGTCGGTCTGGGGCTCGGCGGGGCAAACGAGACGGCGTTTGTGCCGTGGGCACCGGGTCGACCAGACTACGCCGCGCTCGAAGCATGGCTCGCGAGCGATTCGCCGAAGATCATGACCGGTGCCAAAGCTCAGCTCAAAGTTTCCCGCGATTCGGGGCTCGAGATTGCCGGCATCGCCTACGACACCCTGCTCGCCGGCTGGCTCCTGCGCCCCGGTGGCAAAGGCGAGACACTCGAATCGCAGGTCGAGTATTACCTCGGCGAGACACTCCAGCAGTCCGATCCGAATCAGCTGGTTCCCGAAACCGAGGGGGCGAGTCCGGCAACAGAGGCGTGGTATTCGCTGCGGCTCGCGGCCTACCTGTCCGAGAAGCTCGACGCCGGTTCCCTGGCGGTGCTCGAGACCATCGAGATGCCTCTGGTGCCAGTGCTGGCGACGATGGAGCGAACAGGAATCACTGTCAATCGAGACATCCTCGGCCGACTCACCGCAGACCTCGGCTCACGTGCGTCATCGGTTGCGTCCAGCGCTTTCGAGATCATCGGCCGCGAGATCAACCTCGGCAGCCCCAAGCAATTGCAGGAAGTGCTCTTCGAGCAGCTGGGCATGCCCAAGACTCGCTCCAATAAGACTGGCTTCTCCACGGATGCCGCCAGCCTCACCGATCTCCAGGAGCAGGCACCGCATCCGTTCCTCGACCTTCTGCTGCAGCACCGCGATGCCACCAAGCTCATGCAGATTATCGCGAGCATCGACAAGGCGGTCGACGGCACTGGACGCGTCCACACCACCTATGAGCAAGCCGGATCGGCAACCGGCCGCATCGCCTCGAACGACCCGAACTTGCAGAACGTGCCGGTGAAAACTGAAGTGGGCCGCGAGATCCGCTCCGCATTCGAGGCAGGGGCTGGTTTTGAGACGCTGCTCACCGCCGATTACTCGCAGGTCGAGATGCGCATAATGGCCCACCTCTCGGGCGACGAAGGCCTCATCGAGGCCTTCAACTCTGGGGAAGACCTGCACCGCTTCGTTGGTGCACGCATATTTCACGTGGATCCGGCCGAGGTGACGCCGACGATGCGAACCAAGGTCAAAGCCATGTCCTATGGGCTCGCCTATGGCTTAAGCGCATTCGGCCTGAGCAAGCAGCTGCGCATCGAGACCTCTGAGGCGAAGGCGCTTATGACCGACTACTTCGCGCGATTCGGCGCGGTGCGCGACTACCTGCGCAATGTTGTTCAACAAGCCAAAGTGGACGGCTACACCACAACTATCTTCGGGCGCCGCCGGCCGTTTGGCGATCTCACCTCGAGCAACAGGGTGCTGCGTGAGAACGCTGAGCGGCAAGCGCTGAACTCGCCGATCCAGGGGTCGGCTGCCGACATCCTCAAGCTCGCCATGATCGAGATCGACAGGGACATGCTCGGCATGAAATCGCGGATGCTGCTGCAGGTGCACGACGAACTCGTATTTGAGGTGGCGGCGGGCGAGCTCGACGACATGACAGCGATCGTTCGCACCCGCATGGCGGGCGCCGCCGATCTGCGAGTGCCGCTCGACGTGCAGGTCGGAACGGGTGCCAACTGGGATGCCGCGGCACACTAGGTGCCTTCCTCGTCGCAATCTCGTGCACTACCGTGAACTCACAAGAACAGTAGGAGCCAAGAATGCCAACGAAGTCAGTCATCGTCGCGTCCAGCGTCGGCCTCCACGCGCGACCCGCTTCCCTGTTCGCCCAGGCTGCTGCCAAAGCGAGTGTGCCGGTGACCCTCACCTCCGCATCGGGCAAGAGCGTCAATGCGGCGAGCATTCTGGGTGTGCTGTCGCTTGGCATCGGGCACGGGGAAGAGGTAACCCTGAGCGCAGACGGTGATGGCGCAGACGACGCGCTCAGGTCGCTGGCAGAGTTGCTGGCCGTTGATCTCGACACTCAGTGATCTCCACACCGAGTGATCTCGACACCCAGCGATCTCGACACCCAGTGATCTGCCGCAGGTGAGAGTCGGTGGGTAGGCTCGGTTCATGACGAGTGAATCTGTCCCCGACGCCCGCATCCCCACCGAGATCGACGTGATCGCCGAAGATTGGGTAGCCACCCTCGCCGATCTCGATCCTGCTGTAGCGACCTGGATCGGCATCCCCGGTCGGCTCGACGAGTATGAAGACCTGTCGCCAGCCGGGCATGAAAAACTCATCGACGCGGCGAAAGCAGTTCGTGCACGCCTCGCCGGGGCCACCGTCGCCGATGAGGTCGATTGGGTGACGCAGACCGACCTCACGAACGAGATCGACCTGCAACTTGAGTCGGACGCCGCTGGCCTGTGGATGCGAGACGTGAATGTGATCGCGAGCCCCGCCCAGAGCATCCGCGACATTCTCGACTTGATGCCGACGGACACCGCGGCAAACTGGTCAGACATCGCGGGCCGCCTCTCCAATCTGCCTGGCGCCGTCGACGGCTACATCGAAACGCTGCGACTGGGCATCTCGAAGGGCATCACGCCGGCGAAGCGGCAGGTGCGCGAGGTAATGGAGCAGGCTCGCAAGCACGGCGCGAGCGACGGGTTCTTCCACAACTTCACTGGCTCCGCGACGCTGGCCGAAAAGCAGGAGCTGCCGGCATCGCTCAAGGCCGACCTAGACAAAGGTGCCGTTGTCTCTGCGGCGGCCTATGACACTCTCGCCGCGTTCCTCGAGAATGAGCTGCTGCCCGCAGCGCAAGAGGAAGATGGGGTAGGCCGCGAGCTCTACGCATTGAACTCCCGCCAGTTTCTCGGCGCCAGGATCGACCTCGATGAGACCTACGAGTGGGGCATCGACGAGCTGGCACGCATGGTCGCCGAGCAGGAGTCAATTGCCAACGAGATTAAGCCCGGGGCATCGGTCGCGGAGGCAATCGCTGTGCTCGACGCAGACCCGGCACGCAAACTCGTAGGAACCAAGGCGCTGCAGGAGTGGATGCAGAAACTCAGTGATACAGCAGTCGCCGAGCTCTCGAAAAGTCATTTCGACATCCCGGACCCGATCAAGCGCCTCGAGTGCATGATCGCACCCACCCAGGAAGGCGGAATCTACTACACGAGCCCGAGCGACGACTTCTCGCGTGCCGGCCGCATGTGGTGGTCAGTGCCAGAGGGAGTCACCGAATTCAACACCTGGCGCGAAACCACGACGGTGTACCACGAGGGTGTTCCCGGCCACCACCTGCAGATCGGCCAGGCGGTCTACAACCGCGCGAAGCTGAACACCTACCGTCGCATGCTCGCAGGCACGTCCGGGCACGCTGAGGGCTGGGCGCTGTACGCCGAGCGCCTCATGCAGGATCTCGGCTACCTCGACGACCCGGGCGACCGACTGGGAATGCTCGACGGCCAGCGCATGCGCGCGGCACGCGTCGTGCTCGACATCGGCGTGCACCTCGGCAAGCCGAAGCTCGACGGTAGCGGCAAATGGGATTGGGATTACGCCCTCGACTTCATGTCGAAGAACGTCAACATGAGCCCACAGTTCGTACGCTTCGAGGTGAACCGCTACTTCGGTTGGCCGGGGCAGGCTCCCTCGTACAAGGTCGGGCAACGGATCTGGGAGCAGCTGCGCGACGACTACAAGGCGCGTGAGGGGGCGGCCTTCGACATCCGTGAATTCCACCGCAAGGCCCTGGACATCGGGGGAGTGGGGCTGGACACCCTCAAGGCGGCGCTACTGAAGTGATGCGGAGGCCCAGGTCGCCTTGGGAGCGTGCGCTCGGCGCCGAGATCGACGACCTCGATCCGGCATTGCGTGCATACTTCGGACCGATCCCGCGCGGGTCCGTCGGCTACGGCGAGGGAGTTTTCGAGGTGGTAGGCACACCGCGCCGGTGGCTCTGGCCGCTGCTCGCGATCCTCGCGGTGGACGGCATCGTGTACCCGACCTGGGCGCATCAGGTCGCGTTCAGCGTGACGAACACTCCGAGTAGTGACGGCACCGTGCGGGCCAAACGGCGCTTCGAGTTCCCGCACACGGGGTGGGTAATGACCGACGAGATCGGCATCACGTCGGGCGGGCTCACCGATCGGCTCGGCCGCAACGGGTACCTGGCCGCAACGTTGTCGGCTGCCGTCGTTGAGGGAGGGCTCGTGCTGCGCTCCACCGGGGTCACGTTGCGGATCGGTTCGCTGCGCGTCCCATTTGGTGTGCTGTCGCCCCGCCTCGTGCTCGTCGAGCGCACCGAGGGTGACCGGCAGCACGTGTCCATGCGGCTCCACCTGCCGTTGATCGGCACGCTCTACGAGTACGCGGGCTCGTTCCGCTACGCGATAGAAGCCGCGAGCTGACGGATGCCCGACCGCATAGTCATCGCCGGGGCATCCGGCTTCATCGGCCGCTACCTCGCCGACGCGTTTCGCGCCGACGGAGCCGAGGTCACCACTGTCGGTCGCGGCTCATCTGACGCGCAGTGGAGCGACGGCACAGCGATCACCGGCCTTCTGGACGGCGCCGACCTGCTGATAAATCTTGCGGGCAAAAGCGTCAACTGCCGCTATGGGGCAGCGAACCGAGCGGAGATTCTGCGATCGCGCATCGATACGACAAAGGCACTGGCCACGGCGATCGCCGCGTGCGATCTGCCACCGGAGCTGTGGATCAACTCGTCGACAGCCACAATCTACCGGCACGCCGACGACCGGCCGATGACCGAGTCGGAGGGCGAGCTGGGCACCGGATTCTCGGTCAGCATCGCTAAGGCGTGGGAGAACGAGCTCTTTCAACCGGATCTGCCGCGCACCCGCCGGGTCGCCTTACGGATGGCGATAGTGCTGGGGGACGGCAGCGCATTGCTGCCACTCGTGCGGCTTGTCCGCTTCGGACTTGGCGGGCCGCAGCTTGACGGCCCCTGGATTCGCACCCGTGCGCGGGTTGCGGCAGGAACTTTCCACGAGTTCAGGTCGCGCGGTGGCCGACAGAAGTTCAGCTGGATCCACCTCGCCGACGTGCTCGGCATCATCCGGTTCCTGCGCACCCGGCCCGACCTCGACGGAATTGTCAACGCGAGCTCGCCGAACCCGACGGACAACGTCACGCTCATGCGAACCCTGCGGCACGTGCTGCGGGTTCCTTTGGGAATTCCCAGCCCGCGACCGGTTCTCGAAATTGGCACAGCCCTCATCCGCACTGAAACCGAACTGGTATTGAAGAGCCGCTGGGTGCTGCCGGAGCGGCTTCTGCGCGCGGGCTACGTTTTCCACTATCCGGATCTGGAACCTGCACTCGAGCAGATCCTGCGCGACCCGACACCGTCGTAGGGCGTGCTGGCAACGGCTTGCTTGAGGCGCTAAGCTGGAATGTCGCATTTCTGCGTCGCCGCGTTCATCAACGCGGTATCAGCCTGTCTCGGGCGAATCACAACGCACTTCTCGTCTGGGACCCTAGCTATGTCCACACCGGAGCAACCACTACATGACAATCGTAACGACCGACAGGGCACCCAAGCAGGTCGCCGTCAATGACATCGGATCTGCTGAAGACTTTCTCGCCGCGGTCGAAAAGACGCTGAAGTTCTTCAACGACGGAGACCTCATCGAAGGCACCGTCGTCAAGATCGACCGCGACGAGGTTCTCCTCGACGTCGGCTACAAGACCGAGGGTGTTATCCCCTCCCGCGAACTGTCCATCAAGCACGACGTTGACCCCACTGAGGTCGTCAAGGTTGGCGACGTGGTCGAGGCCCTCGTTCTCCAGAAAGAGGACAAAGAAGGCCGCCTCATCCTGTCGAAGAAGCGCGCACAGTACGAGCGTGCGTGGGGCGACGTTGAGAAGATCAAGGACTCGGATGGCATTGTCACGGGTTCGGTGATCGAGGTCGTCAAGGGTGGGCTCATCGTCGATATCGGACTCCGCGGATTCCTCCCGGCCTCGCTCATCGAGCTGCGCCGCGTCCGCGACCTCACGCCGTACCTCGGCCAGGAGATCGAGGCCAAGATCCTCGAGCTCG
>JBDUDZ010000057.1:0-11443 GCA_040002635.1 Rhodoglobus sp. | reverse complement strand
CCACGGCCATCTCGATCGAGGGCAGCGCGCCGCGAACCGTCGGCACGTCGATGGCCTTCGACGGCGAAGCCGTGATCGGCAGCATCGCGGGGGGCTGTGTCGAGGGCGCCGTGGTCGAGACGTGCGAGCTGGTGCTGGCAGACGGCATCCCGCGCACCGTCGAGTACGGGGTGAGCGACGAGACGGCATTCTCGGTGGGGCTCACCTGCGGTGGGCAGTTGCGCATCCACGTGCAGCTGTTTACCGACGAGCTCGCAGAGTCGCTGCGGTCGAAACTGCCGTTCGAAGTCTGCGGCTATCTTGAGCAGCCCGCCGTCGAGCGCAGCATGATCATCTTCGGGGCGATGGAGTTCTCGGCCGCACTGTCGACAGCGGCACGGGCGATCGGCTACCGCGTGACTGTGTGCGACCCTCGACCTCTGTTCGCGACGGCCGCCCGTTTCCCCGGCGCGACTGTCGTTGTGCAGTGGCCGACCGAATTCCTGAGCACGGCAAACGTCGACGCGAACACCGTCATCTGCATTCTCAGCCACGACGCCCGCTTCGACGCCGAACTCATCGCCCAGGCTCTCGCCCTGCCTGTCGCCTACGTCGGCGCCATGGGCTCTCGCACCACCCACGATCGCCGCATCGCATCACTGCGCGAACGAGGGGTGGATGACACGTCTCGCCTGCACTCCCCGATCGGCCTCGATCTCGGCGCCAGCACACCCGAAGAGACCGCCATCTCGATCCTCGCGGAGGTCATCGCCGCTCGAAGCACCGCGTCGACGCTCCCGCTCACCGCGGGCGTCGGCTCGATTCACGCGGCACGGAGCGATTCTGCGCCAGCCGCCACAGCCGGTCACGTGACATCGGCAGCTCGTACGAGCGCACGCCCATCGCGTCCCTGATCGCGTTGGCAAGGGCCGGCGCGACCGGGTTGTACGGCGCCTCGCTCATCGACTTGGCGCCGAGCGGCCCGAGCGGGTCGTGCGTATCGGCGAAGTAGACCTCGGTGATCGGAACATCCGCGAGCTGAGGCACGTGATAGTTGCGGAAGGCCGTGGTGAGCACCCTGCCCTCGCCATCCATCTTCACTTCCTCGTAGAGCGCGGTGCCGATCGCCTGCGCGGTGCCGCCCTCGATCTGCCCGCGCAACTGCTCGGGGTTCAGCACCGTGCCGGCATCCGCCGCCTGGATCGACTGCAGGATGCGCACCTCCCCGGTCTCGGGCCGCACTGCCACCCGGAAGGCGTGCACGTTGAACGCGACAGATCGCGGCGTGCCGTCGTGGCTGCCCGAGGCGGTGAGGCCGGGGATCGGCCCGCGTTCCGCGATCAGGTCGCGCAGGGTGTGCGCTGCGGCGAACAGCGCCTTGCCGGCGACGACGACCCCGGCCGAGCCGAACGCTCCGGTGTCATATTTTGCGGCATCCGTGTCAGATTGCCGGATGCGGATGCAATCGACTGTCGTGTCCAGCACGGTGGCCACCAGCTGGGCATGCACAGTCGTGGTGCCGTTGCCGAACTCGGCGGTGCCGACCTGGATCTCATATTCCGCTCCGTGGCCCGCTGATGCCTTGGCTAGCAACGTGACCGTGGCCTCGGCGTAGTGCCCGCGCGGCGGCAGGGTTGCGATCATTGCCAGGGCCATCCCGGTGCCCAGCCGGAAACCTTCCGGCGCCTCGACTGGCCGCAACGCCTGCTCGGCGAGGTCGAGACACTGGTCGAGGCCATAGCTTTCGATGCCGAGGTCTGACTTCTCTCCCGGGTTTGTCACGACCATCGTGTCGCCGGGCACGATCACATTGCGGCGGCGCAGCTCGAACGGGTCGATGTCAAGTTCGCGGGCGAGGTCATCCAACGCCGACTCGATCGCGTAGATGACCTGGCCGAGCCCATAGCCGCGGAACGCACCCGAGGGCAGGTTGTTCGTGTAGACGGACTGCGCGGAGACCCGCTTGTTCGCGCAGCGGTAGACGCTGATCGACTCGTGGATCGAGTGGAACATCACGCCGATGCCGTGGTTGCCATAGGCGCCGGTGTCCATAAGCTGGTCGACGTCCATCGCGGTGAGCACGCCCTGGGCATCGGCGGCCAGCGTTACAGCTACCCGCATGGGATGCCGCGGCGACGCCAGCGTGAACTCGTCCTCCCGCGTGTACTCGTACTGCGCCGCTCGGCCCGTCTTCAGCACGGCGAGCGTCACCAGGTCTTCAGTGAACAGCTCCTGTTTGCCGCCGAAGCCGCCCCCGACGCGCGCGGTGAACACGCGGACTCGCTCGGGGTCGAGCGCGAAGATGTGGCACAGCTCGTCGCGAACGAGATAGGGAACCTGGCTCGAGGTGCGCAGCACGAGGCGCCCGTCGGCGTCGAGCCAGCCCCGCGTCGCGTGGGTTTCGAGCGCGGCGTGGTTGACGCGCTGGGTCTGCCAGGTGCCTGTGACAACCGCGGCAGCGCTGGCTATCGCGGCAGCAACATCCCCGGTTTCGCCGTGAAACTCGGCAACTGTATTGCGGTCGGGGGCGGCGATACGCGACTCCGGGCCCTTGTCGGCGTGCAGCAGCGGCGCACCGGGTGCCCGGGCGATGAGGGGATCGAAGACTGCGGGCAGCACTTCGTATTCCACAACTATCGCGTCGAGCGCACGTTCGGCTTCGGCGACAGAGTCGGCAACGACGGCGGCGACCCGCTGGTGCCGGAAGCGCAGCACCGAGTCGAAGACAAGGGTGTCATCAGGGTCGTCGGTGCGCAGCTCGTGCCGTCCCGTTGAGAACAGGGTCGCGGGGGAGTCGCGGTAGTCGAGCACGGCGTGCACGCCCGGCAGCGCCAGGGCAGCAGATGTGTCGATAGCGGTGATGCGTGCGTGCGCGTGCGGGCTGCCAAGCACCGCGATGTGCAGGAGCGCGGGGGTGCGCAGGTCGAGGGTGTACTCCTCACGCCCGGTGACTACGCGCAGGGCGGCGGGGGCCGCGACCGACCGGCCGGCGGCAGCCCCACTCGAGGCGACCTCGGTGTTGGCGACGCCGCAGATCGCGTCGTGGATGGAGCGGTATCCGGTACAGCGGCAGAGGTTGCCCTTGAGCAGCCGCGGCAAGTCGTCCCGATCCTCCTCGGTAAATGTCGAGGCCGTGACGATCATGCCGGCGGTGCAGAACCCGCACTGGAACCCGCCCGCGTCGACGAACGCCTGCTGCAGCGGATGTGGCGCCTCAGGTGACCCGAGCCCCGCCACCGTCGTGACGCTCGCGCCGTCGAGCCGATGTGCAGGGTAGAGGCAGGAGTGCACGGGCGAGCCGTCGAGCAGCACGGAACAGGCACCACAGTCGCCGGCGTCGCAGCCTTTCTTTACCTCGAAGTGGTCGAGCTCGCGCAGCAGGGTGCGCAGCACCTGGCCGGGGCGAGGTTCGACCTCGACCGGCTCTGCGTTGATCTCGAACTTCACGCGCACAGCTCCTCGTGCAATTCGAGCGCAAACCGCCGACTCATTGCCTGCCGCCAATCGGGGGCGCCGTGGGCGTCGTCGTACCAGTCGTCGATCGCGTCCACCGCCGCTTCCAGCTGGGCCGCCGCGGGCAGTGTCGCGAACCGCAGTTGGTGCGGATGGGTGGTGCCGCCAGAGACAGTGAACACGCTTTGCCCTGTCGCATCTACCCGGCCGATGACAAGGGTGCCGGTTCGCCCGAGCGGTGACAGCGCGATCCGCCGGAACGCCGCGCGGTGCAGTGACGAGACCGGGATGTCGATCGCCCTGATCACTTCCCCCGGCTCGAGGATGTTGGCCTGCACTCCCGTGACGAAGCCTGCCGCGGGCACCCGCCGCTGCCCGTCCCGGGTCCACAGCAGCAGTGTCGCGTCGAGAGCCACGGCAAGGGAGGTCATCGGGCCGGCCGGAAGGGATGTCGCGATGTTGCCGGCGACAGTTGCGACCGACAAGATCTTCCACGAGGCCAGGAGTGAATCGGCGCACTGCTGGAACAGAGGGGAATCTGGCAGCTCGCGCACGACGGCGATGGGGCAGGTGCCCGCGATCGAGATCACCCCGGGAGCGACCGCGGACCCAGCGACAGGTGGGTCGGTGCGAGTGACCTGGGGCCAGGGCATCCGGGTCAGATCGACAAGCCCGGTGAGGCCCGGCTGGGGTTCGGAAAAAAGCCAGGTGCCGCCGCCGAGCGGCGTCTCACCGGTGCCGAACACGAGATCAGCCTGGGTGAGAGCCACCCGGGTCTCGCGCACGGTGATGAGATCCATAGTTTGGCCAGTCAACCTCATCGAGATGGCAGATGGGTAAGGCGATAGTGTGTGGCCATGACGGCCGACCCCGATAAGGATGCCCTGAGCTGGGGCGACGAGCACGATTCGAGCCACGTCGCCGCGACGGCCGAAAGCACTGCGGCCTCGGGTACGAGCGCAAACCAGCCCACGACCGAGGTCGTCGTCGACCCGCAGGCGAAGCCCGCGACGAGTTCGCTGCAACTTGTTACCTACGGGGTGCTCGCCGGTGCTTACCTGATTTACACGATCGGCTGGGTGGTCTCCATCCAGCGGCTCAATGCCGTTCAGGCGGCGTCGACCGAAGTGCTCAACTCGATAATGTTCGGCCTCGGCGAGGTTCTCGCGATGGCGAGCCCGGCGATCTGGTTCGGCGCGGCATTTCTTCTCACTCGCGGGCGCAAGCCGATAGCGCGGCTGCTCTGGATTGTCGTCGGCCTCGTTGCAGTACTGCCGTGGCCTTTCATCCTGGGAGCGTGGATCTGATGGCCGATACTGCAAATCCGATCGAAAATGCCGTCGCTGACGATGCCGCGGAAGCCAAGCGTGGCCGTTACGGCTGGCTGAGCCTTATCGTCGCCGCGGTGCTCGGCCTTTTCTACGCCTACGACGTGTGGGAGGCGATCGGCAACATGATCAACCTGCCCACCTACTACCACGCCATCGGGATCGCCGCGAAGGTGCCGTGGTGGCTGCTGTGGATCGGTGTCGCCATCCCGATAGTCGTTTTCCTTCTTGCGTTTATTGTGGGTCGGCACCGAAATGTGGGGGGCAAGGCCGTCGTATTTATTGTCGGTCTCGCTCTCGCGGCGGGCCTCGGCATCGGGGTGCTCAGCCTGGAAGCCGTGCTGCGCCCGCCCGTCGTTGCGATGCAGTCGAACTAGCTCAGATAGCGGCAAGCGCGCAGGCCGCGATGAGCGCCAGCTGGGCACCCAGCCGCGGCCAGAACGGGATTGCGGCGCGGCCAAATTTTGCGGGATTGCTGGCCGCGACCGCGTTCGCCGGGAACACCGCGATGAGGAAAACGACAAGAGCGATCCCGGCTGCGAGCCGTGTCGCAGGCACGAGCAAGCCGATTGCACCCGCGATCTCACACACCCCCGTGACGCGCACCCAGGCCTTGGCGCTCGGCCAGCCCTGACGCGTGAGCGCCGGGGGAATCATTGCCGCCATGGTGCGGCCGGCGGCGGGCAGGAAGTGGGTGATCCCCATGAAAAAGAACACTGCGGCCAGTGCCACGCGAAGTATCAATTGCAACACTTCGATCAATGGCATACTCCATCGTCACACGGCGCAGGCACCCTGCGCGCTTCGGGTAAAGTTGGCGGGTGCCCGACTGGGCCGCCGCCACGTTACTCCGCAACGTGCCGGAATGCCCCTGGGGCGCCAACTATCTCGCTACCTCTAAGGAATCGATTCCGTGGCCAAGCCGATCGTGCTGATCGCCGAAGAACTCTCGCCCGCCACCGTCGAGGCCCTTGGCCCCGACTTCGACGTTCGTTCCGTCGACGGCACCGACCGCCCGGCGCTGCTCGCGGCGCTTTCCGATGCCAGCGCCGTGCTGATCCGGTCTGCCACGAAAATGGATGAGGAAGCGATCGCGGCAGCTCCCGCCCTCAAGGTCATCGCCCGCGCGGGCGTCGGCCTCGACAATGTCGACATCAAGGCCGCCACCACCGCCGGCGTCATGGTGGTGAATGCGCCGACGTCCAACATCATCTCGGCGGCCGAGCTCACCATCGGCCACATCCTCTCGCTCGCCCGGCATATCCCGGCTGCGCACGGCTCGCTCTCGCAGGGCCAGTGGAAGCGCTCAAAGTACACCGGCGTCGAACTCTATGAAAAGACGATCGGCATCATCGGTCTCGGTCGCATCGGCGCGCTCATCACCACCCGGATGCAGGCCTTCGGAACCAAGATCGTCGCCTACGACCCCTACGTCACGCCGGCCCGCGCCCAGCAGCTCGGCGTGACCCTGCTGTCGCTGGAAGAGCTGCTCGCGCAGTCTGACTTCGTCACGATCCACATGCCGAGGACTCCGGAGACCACCGGCATGATCTCCACAGACCAGTTCGCGTTAATGAAGCCGACGGCGTTCATCGTCAACGTCGCGCGCGGCGGTCTCATCGACGAGACCGCCCTGTACACCGCTCTGAAGTCGGGCCGCATTGCTGGCGCCGGCCTCGACGTGTTCGTCAACGAACCGCCAACCGATTCGCCGCTCTTGGGCCTTGAGAACATCGTGCTCACGCCGCACCTCGGTGCATCGACGGATGACGCGCAAGAGAAGGCGGGCGTGTCGGTTGCCAAATCGGTGCGGCTCGCCCTCGACGGAGAGCTTGTTCCCGACGCCGTAAACGTCGCGGGTGGAGTCATCGACCCGAGCGTGCGGCCGGGCATCCCGCTCATGGAGAAGCTGGGGCAGGTGCTCGCGGGGCTTGCTGACGGCCCTCTCACCAGCATCGACGTGGAGGTCAGCGGCGAGATCGTCGAGTTCGACGTGAGCGTTCTCAAGCTCGCCGCGCTCAAGGGCATTTTCACGAACATCGTGAGCGAGTCGGTCAGCTACGTGAACGCGCCGTTGCTCGCAGAGCAGCGAGGAATCGCGGTGCGCCTCTCGACGAACGAGGTCAGCGAGGAGTACCGCAACCTCCTCACGGTGCGCGGCGCCTTCGGCGATGGCACGCAGGTCTCAGTTTCGGGCACCCTGATCGGGCCGAAACAGAACGCGAAGATCGTCGAGATCAACGGCTATGACGTAGAGGTGCCGATCGCCGAGCACCTCATCGTCATGATCTACAAAGACCGCCCCGGCATCGTCGCGATCTACGGCAAAGAGTTCGGCGACGCGAAGATAAACATTGCCGGCATGCAGATCGCACGTCAGGGCAAGGGCGGCCAGGCGCTGTCGGTACTCACCGTCGATTCACCGGTCTCTGAAGAACTGCTCGAGACAGTGCGCAAGGCAATCAAGGCCGACCTGCTGCGCGAGATCGACATCACCGAGTCGTAGACAAGTGCTGGCCGGTTAGTCTTCGCCGATGTCTTCGTTCCACAGGGCGGGGTTCTCGGCAATAAATCTGCCCATGACCTCGATCAGTTCGGGATCGTTGATGACTGTCAGCTGCGCGCCGTGCTCGGCCACCCAGTCTTGCCCACCGAGGAAGTTCTTGTCGTCGCCCACCACGACCCGGCCGATGCCAAACTGGCGCACCAGGCCGGAGCAGTACCAACACGGTGAGAGGGTCGTGACCATCACGGTGTCGCGATAGCTGCGCTGCCGACCGGCGTTGTGGAAGGCGTTGGTTTCGGCGTGCATCGCAGCATCGCCGTCTTGCACCCGACGATTGTGGCCGCTGCCCAGCAGCCGACCATCGGTGCTGAACAGGGCGGCACCGATCGGGATGCCGCCCTCCTCAAGCCCCTTCATGGCCTCGGCCTTCGCGACCTCAAGCTTCTCCTGGTCGCTCGCAAAGATCCTGCCTGATGCGTAGGCCGAGTCCACGACCGGCTACTTCAACTTGGCGCCGAGCACCGGCTTAGCGACCGTGAACAGGATGAAGTACAGCACCGCGGCAAGTACGAACCCGACAAGCGGTGTGAGGTCGCCGATCTGGGGGACGGCCTTTGCCACCACGCCGATGTAGACCGTCTGGTTGGCGAACAGAAAGATGGACAGTGCGGTGGCGACAACGAAGGCGACCGGGCCCGCCCAGTTCTTGTACTTCTTCACTTCGTCGACCACCAGGTCAGCAACCGACGTGCCGCGACGGAGGTACCGGTCGACAAGCACGACACCGAGCCAGGGCGCAATCCAGTAGGCGATGACCAGGAGGAAGTTCTCGTAGGTGTGACCGGCGTCTGGGAGCGAGAGCAGGGCGACAATGAAGCCGAGCACCCCGAACGCGAGAGCAACTATCGCGCGGCGGAGTCGGAACGGGATCTTGATGCCGAGCGTCAAGAACGACATCGCGCCCGAGTAGATGTTTATCGCGTTGGCGGAAACAGCCCCCACCGCGATTGCCAACAGGGTCAGGCCAGCGATCCAGCCGGGCATGTCGGCGGTGAACGCATCCGTCGGGCTCGCCTTGTCGGACAGGCCCGCGTGCATGATCGTCGCGGATGCCGCGCCGACGATCATAAGGAAGCTCGTCGAGACGAAGTTGCCGAGCCCGGCCGCGAGACCGATCTTCAGCTTGCTCGTGTTGGCCGGAAGGTAGCGGGTGTAGTCAGAGGCGTACGGGTTCCAGCCGGCGGTGTAGCCGAATGCCGCACCCGCCGCGAGAGTGAATCCGGCCAATCCGCCACCAGCCGTGTCCTTGCCGCCACCGGCCAGGCCGAAGTTGGCATGGGTCAGGATGAAGATCCCGGCGATGAGGAAGATGATCGCGAGCACGATTCCGGCATAACGTTCGAACAGCTGCACGATGTCGTGGCCGACGAACGCGACGGTGACCTCGACCACGACCACAATGAGCAGGGTGAGCCACACCGGCAGGTGGGTGAGGGTCGCCAGCGCGAACGCACCGCTGATCGAGTTGACGGCGAACCAGCCGAGACCCGCCATCCCGGTGTTGAGGGCGGAGGGGATCAGGTTGCCCCAGAAGCCGAAAGCTGTGCGCCCGAGCAACATCTGCGCGAGGCCTTCGCGCGGCCCCCAGGTAGAGAGATAGCCCTGAGTGAGACCGCCAAGGAAGTTGCCGAGCAGCACTGCTCCGACGGCCTGCCAGGGGCTCAGCCCGAAGAATGCGACGGCGATGAAGCCGACGAAAATCGTGGCGAACTCAAGGTTCGGCGCAGACCAGGTGGACAACAACTGCCACGGCGAACCGTGGCGTTGGGCGGCGGGAATCGGTTCGATTCCGCCCGGCTCGATGATGGATGCTTTGGGCGCGGGGGCAGTCGCGGTGGATGTCATGAGCGGAGCCTAGGGCTGCAAGCGGTTTCCGTGTGACAGGCGTGGCGAAGTTTTACATGCGCGAAACGAACGGCTCGGGCGCACCGCCGAAACTGCGCGCCCGAGCCGGTGAAACCTAGGCCTCGAGGTCGTTTGTAACAGCGGTGTGCCGCGAGGCGACCGTCTCGCCGCTTGTCGGGTCGACAGCCGAACGAACCGTGGTGACAGTTTGGCGCTTGCGCAGCATGTAGACCAGACCGATCACGAACACGATTACTCCGGCGCCCATCAGGATTGTTCCGACGAGCTGGAGGTTGATCCAGTCGACCTGGATGTTCACGGCGAAGGTGAGGATAGCGCCGATGACGAATAATACGATTCCGCTTCCAATACTCATGGCGTAAATGTAGCCGCGGGTACCGGAAAATCACGGGGGGTTGTGGTGGGGGAGTGAACGCGGTACCTTCCCTGCCCACTCCGGGCCGTGTACGGGAAGGCGCGCATCGCGCCGGTACCCTTGTGGGCATGCCCAGTACCGTCTCGCTCGCAGTGATCCCCGGCGACGGGATCGGTCCCGAAGTCATCGCCGAAGCCCTCAAAGTACTCACGGCGACGGGGGTGGATGTCGCGCCCACCGAGTACCCCTTCGGTGCGGGCCACTACCTCGCAACCGGCCGCATCCTGGACGCGGATGACCTGACGGCGCTGAGCCGGCACGACGCGATCCTGCTCGGCGCCATCGGGGGCGACCCCCGCGACCCGAAGCTGGCCGGCGGCATCATCGAGCGGGGGCTGCTGCTGAAGCTGCGCTTCGCGTTCGACCACTACGTGAACCTGCGGCCGACGACGATCTTTCCGGGTGTGGTGTCCCCGCTTGCGGCACCGGGTGACGTCGACTTCGTGGTCGTGCGCGAGGGAACCGAGGGGCCGTACGTGGGCAACGGCGGGGGCATCCGGGTCGGAACCCCGCAGGAGATTGCGACCGAGGTCTCGATCAACACCGCCTTCGGGGTGGAGCGCGTCGTGAAGTTCGCGTTCGAGCTGGCCGAGCAGCGCCGCAAGAAGCTGACGCTCGTGCACAAGACCAACGTGCTCACCAACGCCGGCTCGCTGTGGCAGCGGCTCGTGACGGCGGAGGCAGCCAATCACCCGTCCGTGGACTGGGATTACCTCCACGTTGACGCGGCGACTATCTTCCTTGTGACAAACCCGAGTAGATTCGACGTGATCGTCACAGACAACCTCTTTGGCGACATCCTCACCGATCTCGCTGCCGCTATCAGCGGCGGCATCGGGCTGGCGGCCTCGGGCAACATCAATCCGGACGGCACCTTCCCCTCGATGTTCGAGCCCGTGCACGGTTCGGCCCCGGACATCGCCGGCCAGCAGCTCGCCGACCCCACGGCCGCGATCCTGTCTGCAGCACTGCTGTTGTCTCACCTGGGACACCCGGATGCCGCGGCCAAGGTCACCGCAGCGGTGGAGGCCGACCTGGCTTCACGTGGGACGGCAAAACGCAGCACCGCAGAAGTAGGGGACGCGATCGCCGCAGCGGTAGCGCAGAATTGAACAGACTTCCGACTAAGGACAACCATGAAGAACCTCCTCGCCCCCACGACTCTCCAGTTCATGGTGAAGCCGAACCAGGACGCTCGTTCGGCAGCCGACCTCGCTGACATCATCGCCGAGCCGGGGTTCGGCAAGCACTTCACCGACCACATGGTCGACATCTGCTGGAGCGAGCAGGGCGGCTGGCACCGTCCGCGCGTGCAGCCCTATGGGCCAATCGCGATGGACCCGGCTGCGGCGGTGCTGCACTACGCGCAGGAGGTTTTCGAGGGCCTTAAGGCATATCGCCACGCGGATGGTTCGATCTGGAGCTTCCGCCCGGAAATGAACGCCGAGCGCATGAAGCGTTCAGCGCGCCGGCTCGCCCTGCCGGAGTTGCCAACCGAGTACTTCATCGAATCGCTGCGCCAGCTCATCGCGCTCGACGCCCGCTGGGTGCCGACGACCCCCGACACGAGTCTTTACCTGCGACCCTTCATGTTCGCCAAAGAGGCTTTCCTCGGTGTGCGCCCGGCGGCGAAGGTCAACTACTACGTGATCGCGAGCCCGGCGGGGGCCTACTTTAAGGGCGGCGTGGAGCCGATCTCGATCTGGATTTCTACGGACTACTCCCGGGCGGGTCGCGGAGGCATGGGCGCCGCGAAGACGGGCGGCAACTACGCGTCATCCCTCGTCGCCCAGCAGGAGGCCTACGACCACGGCTGCGCGCAGGTGCTGTTCCTCG
>JBDUDZ010000056.1:0-11507 GCA_040002635.1 Rhodoglobus sp. | reverse complement strand
GATTGCGCAGGATGGCGGAGTTAATCCGGAACGGATCAGTTCTGTGGTGACATCTGAGCGACTTCCGACAGAAATTGACTCGCTGAACAAATACCAATCTAGGAAGGTAAAGGCGACAGGATCGACCTCTTTTGACACTCCCAGTCTCGCTCAATACTCGCAGGATGCCGATGGCATCGAGATTGACGTATACGTGTGCGTAGACGTTGAGGCAGTTCGGATCTTTGACTCATCAGGTGTTGATGTAACTCCAGAACGCGCGAATCGATTGCCGGTGCAGGTGGGTTTCCAATCAAATTCGTCCGATTGGTCGGCCTTGCGGCTGAGTTCGAGCGATGTGTGGACGGGTGACGACTATTGCGTTGGATAGCAATTCTGACCTTGGGGAGTCTGTTATTTTCCGGCTTGCATCCCCAAGCAACGTGGGCGGCTGACGGCAGCTGCACTGTGGCCGACGCGGCATTCGGGGAGTGCCCAAACGTATCCGGCAACCTCGGTGACGGCGCTGCCATCCTCACGGGGACGGGCGGTGCTCCAGGCCTCGGCGACGGTAGCGGCGACGGCACCGACGATCCGGCGCTCCCCGCGGTTCCGGTGGACAAGTACCCACAATGCCAGAGCGATTATTGCCCCTACAACCGGGAGTTCCGCGCGACGATGCGTCCCATAGCCATCGCCGACATCGCGGCGTTCCGCCCAGATCCTGGGGTAGACCACATGGAGCCGAACGGGTGGATGGTCGTTGGCCTCGACACCAACTTCTTCGCCACCGGAGGAACGCATGTCAAAGACGGCACCCTGTTCGGGCAGCCCGCATCCGTGCGCTTCACCCCGGTCGCCTGGCATTGGTCGTACAGCGACGGAGGTGCACTCACCACGGGCGGGCCAGGTGGAACCTGGGCGGCACAGGGTATCCAGGAATTCGACAAGACGACGACGAGCCACATTTTCCGCGCACCCGGCAGCTACGTTATCGATCTCAGCATCGACTACTCGGCAGAGTACCGATTCGCGGGCACCGGCTGGATAGCGATCGCGGGCATCCTGCCCGTTCCCGCGAATCGGCTGGTCGCCACAGCAGGCGATGCGAAAACTGTTCTTGTTGAGCGAGATTGCACAATTGACAGGGGTGGCCCTGGCTGCTGAGCCCTCGTGAAGCCGGGCGAACCCCCTGCCTCCCGACCCGGGGATGCTCACAGCCGGTCCAAATACAATGTTCAGGTTCGCGTTGGAAGCTTTCCTCGCTGAAAGGAGCATTCCACCATGGCCGAGGTAACACAGGATCCCGCAGAAGGTTCGAGCACAACTCCCGGTGGCCCAAAACCGCGAGTGCGTAAAGCCGCGCCCGCTGCCAGTGCCGCACCTGTTGCCACTGTGGAAGCGCAGCCCATCAACGCCGACGAGCACCCCGCACTCGTGCGTCGTCGCGGCGCAACAGGGGTAGTTATTGCAGCTCTCGCGGTCGGCGCCCTCGTGGGCGGCGTATCCGGTGCGGGCGTGACCCTCTTGGCCACCTCACACGCGATCCAACCGGTCGTCGGCAACCCCACCGCCCAGACGATCACCGTAAACGACCCCGCACACGCAACGCCCATCACTGCAGTTGTCGCAAAGGCAGCGCCGTCGGTTGTCACCATCAACGTCACGGCCCCAAGCGAAGGCGGCACCGGTTCGGGTGTTGTTCTCTCCAATGACGGCTACATCCTCACGAACACCCACGTTGTCACCCTTGACGGCGCCGCAGCGGATGCGACAGTGAGCGTCACCACCTACGACGGCCGGCTTTTCAGCGCCAAAGTGATTGGCACCGACCCGATCTCAGACCTGGCCGTAATCAAGGTAGAGGGCGCCGACCTCCCGCCCGCCACCTTCGCCGACTCGTCCAAGCTCAATGTTGGCGACACCGCGATTGCGATTGGTGCGCCGCTCGGGCTTTCAAACACTGTCACCGACGGCATCGTCAGCGCCCTCAACCGCAGCATCACCATCGCCTCATCGGCGGCACCCAAGCAGAACGACGGCACCGACCCAACCCCTGATCAGGGCGGGCAGGGGCCGTACGACTTCTGGAACTTCGACCTCGGCCAGGGTCAAGGCCAGCCGCAAACCCAGGCTCCGGCCAGTTCGAGCGCCACGATATCCCTCGCCGTAATTCAAACTGATGCGGCAATCAACCCCGGCAACTCGGGGGGCGCGCTGCTGGATTCCGATGGCAACGTGATCGGCATTAACGTCGCGATCGCCTCGTCTGGCAGCAGCACCGCGGGCCAGTCGGGCAGCATCGGCGTTGGCTTTGCGATCCCGTCCAACATCGCGCAGCGTGTGTCCAAGGAGATCATCGCCTCTGGCACGGCAACCCACGGTCTGCTCGGTGCCTCCGTCGCCGACGTGACCGAAGACGCCAACCAGAAAGCCAGCAAAGTTGTTGGAGCGAGCATCGTCGAAATCAGTGCGGGCGGCGCGGCAGCCGACGCAGGGATGAAGGTTGGCGACGTCATCACCAACTTCAATGGCATCCCGGTAACCGGCAAGACCGACCTGACCGCCGAGGTTCGCGCGGTTGCCGCCGGATCCAAGGGCACAGTCACCTACGTGCGCGAGGGCAAGGCGTCCACCGTCGATGTGACCCTCGGCACCCTTAAATAGTTCAACCACGATGGCCGAGACACGCGAATCTGCATGTCTCGGCCATCGGCGTTGGTAGGCTCAAACGACCTAGCAGCGCGACGTATTGGACCTCATGGCGAAGAAGGCTGACGCCCTCCCCGGGGTGTCCTACGTCATGCCGGTGCTCAACGAGGTGGAGCACATTGAGGCCGCGGTCTCCAGTCTCATCGACCAGGACTACGAGGGGCCGTTCGAAGTCGTGCTGGCGCTCGGCCCCAGCGTCGACGGCACCAACGACGTCATCGGTGCGATGGCGAATGCTGATCCGCGCATCCACAGCATCCCGAACGAACTTGGTTCAACACCGGGAGGTCTGAACGCTGCGATCCGCGCGTCCAGCTACCCGATAGTCGTGCGAGTGGATGCCCACTCGGTCTTGCCGCGGTACTACACCCGCGTGGCGGTGCAGACGCTGCTCGAGACCGGCGCAGACAACGTCGGCGGCATCATGAAAGCCGAAGGCACAACACCGTTCCAGAAAGCAGTTGCCCACGCCTACGGCTCACCAGAGGGGCTGGGCGGCACGCAGCATCACGTTGGCGGAAAGGCCGGCCCGGCCGACACCGCCTACCTCGGGGTGTTTCGGCGCGACCGCCTGGTGGAAGTCGGCTTGTTCGACGAAGGAATCAAGCGCGGCCAAGACTGGGAGTTGAACCGCCGCCTGCGTACCACCGGCGGCACGGTGTGGTTCACCCCAGAGCTCACAGTCGTCTATCGCCCGCGCTCCAGCCTGGGCAAGCTTGTGCGCCAATTCGTGGCGACAGGCATCTGGCGCGGCGAGCTCGCGCGCAGATTCGGTACGGCAAACTCCATCCGCTATTTCGTGCCGCCGGCCGCGGTGGTGGGGATCCTCGTGGCGACCGTCCTCGGGATCGTGGGCCTGCTTATCGGGATGCCGTGGCTGATGCTTGCGTTCGCAGTGCCCGCGCTGTACGCGGCGTTTGTGATTGCGGCATCCGCTCGCGCGGCCAGGGAGGGTGTGCGCACCGCGCTGTGGTATCTCGTAGTCTTGCCGTGCATCCATTTCGGCTGGGGCATCGGGTTCATCCTCGGCTTCCTGAAGTTGACGCGGAACATCACGGAACACACGGGAAGGTGACGACGGTGTCACTCGACGCACACCCGACGCGGCCTGCGTCGATCACGCAATTGCGCGAGGTCACTCAGCCCCCGGAGGTGCGCCAGCGTGCGAATGCCGAACACTGGACTGCCTCGCTGTACCTGCGCGACATCTCGCCCTACCTGACCTGGGCACTGCTGAAGACGAGCATCTCGGCCAACGGGGTGACCGGTCTGATGATTCTCGTCGGATGGTCGACGGCCGCCGCCCTGCTCATTCCCGGCATAGGTGGCGCGGCGCTGGCCCTCGTGCTCGGTCAGCTGCAGATGCTGGTTGACTGCTGCGATGGGGAAGTGGCTCGCTGGCGCAACAGCCGATCGCCGGCAGGGGTGTTCCTCGACAAGGTCGGGCACTACACGACTGAGGCGCTCATCCCGATAGTGCTCGGTGTGCGTGCAGCTGGCTGGCCATTGCACCTGCCGGATAGCTACGCCTGGACCACCGTCGGATTCGCCCTCGCCCTGGTGATAGTGCTCAACAAGGCGCTAAACGACATGGTTCATGTTGCTCGTGCGAACGCCGGTCTCGACAAGCTCAGCGACAGCAAGGGTGAGGCCGAGCCGAGCCAGCGCATGGTCGCCCGGCTGCGTAGGGCCGCCCGTTTCGTGCCATTCCATCGTCTCTACCACTCGGTCGAGCTCACAATTCTGGCCTTCGTCACCGCGATCGTCGGGCTGTTCCTGCCGCCGCATGTGGCCGACCGCGGCCTCGTGCTGATCCTGCTCCCGCTTGCAGGCCTGGCGCTAGTCGGGCACTTCGTCGCGATCATGGCATCGAAGCGAGTGCGCGCCTGAGCCTCGCAACAGGCAGCCAGCCGCCTCGCGTCGGCGTCGTCTGCCTCACCATGGGCACGCGACCGGATGACCTCGCCCGCGCCCTCGCGAGCCTCGCCGCGCAGTCCGGGGTCGAGCTCGACACTGTCGTTGTCGGCAACGGGTGGAGCCCCTCCGGGCTGCCGAATGCAGTGAAGTCGCTCGCACTGGCGGAGAACCTGGGAATCCCCGCAGGCCGCAACCGAGGTGTCGCCGAGGTTGAGGGGGAATACATCTTCTTCCTTGATGACGACGCGAGCCTGCCCTCCCCGACATTCCTCGCCGACGCGATAGCAAAGCTGAGAGCCGACTCCACGATTGGGTTGCTGCAGCCGAGAGTTATCGACCCGACGGGCAAGGAAAATCCGCGCCGCTGGATCCCGAGAATCCGCAAGGGTGATCCATCGCACTCGAGCAACGTGTTCTCGGTGTGGGAGGGGGCGACGCTGCTGCCGCGAGCGGTGTTCGATGCCACCGGAGGCTGGGGCGAGCCCTACTTCTATGCACACGAAGGCATCGAGTTGGCGTGGCGGGTATGGGATGCCGGGCACCGCGTGCTGTACGCGGGCGATCTTGTCGCCAACCACCCGGCGATCGATCCTGCGCGTCACGACTTCTACTACCGCCTCAATGCGCGCAATCGCGTGTGGCTGGCGAAGCGGAATCTGCCGTGGGTGCTGGTGCCGCTTTATGTGGGCAGTTGGACGGGCATCCAGCTGCTGAGGTCTGTTCGTCGGCCAGCCGGTTCTCGCGCGTGGTGGGGCGGCTGGCGCACGGGTTGGCGTGAGAATCCTGGTGGTCGGCGAGGCATAAAGTGGATAACGGTGTGGCGGATGACCCGCGCCGGGCGCCCACCGCTGGTGTGATTGCGTCAGGTTTTCGAGGGGACAGCAACGTTGAATGTGATGGGCGGTCGCGCGAGGGCACGTCGGGTCGATCTCGTCGCGGTGTCAGCGTCATGACCGCCGGCAACGAAAGACTCCAGTTTCGGATCGAATCCTTCATCGAGGATGCCGACTATCGCAGTGCCGACGAAGCACTCGCGGATGCGATGAACATCGCGCTCCTCGCTGCCGATCCGGCCGCTGCACAGGCTCGCGAGGTCGCGCAAGCCGTCGCCGCGCGTGAAGCCAATGCTCGCCGCGGGGCACCAACAAAGATCGCACGCCAAGCCGGGCTGGGCCACCGGGTGATGTCTATCGCGGCGATGGTCCTCGGCGCTCTGGCCGTAGCCCTTATCGCGCTGTCTCCACGCCATGGGACACCTGCGTTCTCTCTGCAGGAGGGTGCATTCGTCGCGGGAATTATCGCGGTGCTCTCGGCTGGCATCATGATCTGGCTCGAACCGCTGCGGCGCTCCGGAGTTCTGTGGGGCACGAATCTGCCGGCGCGGTTATATCTTTTTTTCGCGGTGCTCTGGATCGGCTTCGCCGGATCGATAGTCGTATTTCGGTGGAAAGAGGTCGACAGGTACGAACCGTGGCCTGTGATCATCGGCCTGGCGCTCTTTGTGTCGGCCGGGATTGCGGCTCTGGTGCTGTGGTGGCAGGGGCGCGCTGTCGACCGCTCGGGAGTGGAATCCGCGCGCGCATTCGTGCTGCGAGGGCTTGTCGACACCGCCGATGCGCCGGCCGTCTTTGAGGCGCTGGACCGGTGGTGGGCCGTCGAGGGGCCCCGCGCGAGCTCGTCCGAAGAGAAGCAGTTGCTCGCCGCCCATCGTGACGTGCTCGCATATCTTGCGGGAAAGGGTTACATCAATCCGTCGCAGGAGCGCAAGGCGGCGCGGCAGAGCTCGGTCTTGGAGTGGAAGGAGCGCCGGCCCTGACCTCGCTACGCGAAGACGAATGAGTGCTGTTGGGCGTCACTATCATTTGAGCGCGCCGACTATTTCTTTTGCGACAGCGATACGCCCGGCGTCGCTCGTGTTCTGGATGGCAATCAGGTAGTCGCCGGACTGAACGTCGAGTTCGACGACGCCGTCAGTTTTCGCGGTATCGCCGACCCCGCTGACGGGCTTGTCGGCGCCGCTATCGTCAAGCAGGATCGCCCACGGCACCGCGCTGGACGGCAGGTACACGAGAACCGTCAGGCCGACGCTCGAGCTGCTGCTGTACACGCACTGGTCCTGGCCCGTTGCGATTGTCGATGAGACGCCTGCCGAGAGTGTTTCTCCGACGAGCGACGAAGCCTGATCAGCGGTCAGCAGCGAACAGACGTCGAGTTCTGCGGCTGGGGTTACGCTCGATCCCGCGGAGGTAGTGGCACCTGCAGAAGGAACGGAGGTCTGTACCGCGCCGGGCGTACCGGTCGCGCATCCGGCCAGCGCCAGCGCAACGGCGACAACTGTCGACCCCAATGCGATTCGCTTGGAGATGTTCGCGCCGGTCTTTGAAGGGTATGTGTTCACAACTGAAGCGTGAGGCACCGGCGTAACGCAGCCGCAACGTGCTGACGGCGCCTGCGCCCGGCCCGGTTGGCCGCAGTCAGTATCGTCCATGGCGAATCCCAGCCCGCGACATCCACGTTCACTTCGCTGAGTGCACCGCGTCGGCGAGCTTCTTCAACTGATCCAGCGTGATTTCGGACGCTCCCGCGGCGCTGGTGGATTGACCGACGGCGATGGTGGTATCCCCGTAGACGACGACCAATTCGGGAAATGACGACGCGTACATTGCGGAGTCTCCGACGCCGGTGATCGGCATCAGCACACCTCCAGCCGCGTCATTCAACGTCTGAGTCGCATCGGCCGGGTCTCCCGGAACGACTTGAATCTCGAACTCTCCACTGCCCGACGCCGGGGTGTAGTCGCAGTAGGCGGCACCGGCGATGACCTGGTCGATGCTGACCTCCTTCGAAGAGGCGTAGCTGCGGCCAAGGGTCGAATTCACTGTCGCAATCGGCACGAGTCCGCATACGCCCTCCTTTGACACCGACCCGGCCGACACGGCTGGAGGAGACGAGGCGGGCGACGACGAAGCAGTTGGCGCTGATCCGGTGGCCGGTGTGCCTCCACCGCCCGAGCATCCGGTGAGTAGGAGCGCCGCAACGACGAGTGGGGCGATACGCGCGATCTGGGGACCGTTCACGGCAGATCCTCCTGTGTGGATTGATTGCCTCCAGCCTTGCCCAACCGCGCAACGGCGGCGTAACGCACACTCCCCGTCTCCCGGAGGGGATGCTGCGCTTAGTCGTCTAGTGCGTCAAGTTCGCGTGGCGGCGCCTCGCGTGGCGGCGCTTCCAGTGCGCGCGGCGTGCGACGCGGCATCCGGATGACCGGCAGCGGCACTCGCAGCTCGCGACGTTCACCAGGCTCACGAGGCGCGCGCGGCACTTTCAGCGTTTTCGGCGCACGGGGCTGTGGCTCGAGCCAGGTCGGAAATGTTGCGGGTCCAGGGCCGAATGCTTCACGCGATGAACGGACGATCTGGCGGCCCAGCAGGTGGTTTCCGCCGCCGCCGATGACGGCGCCGATGCCGAAGGGAATGAGGCGACCGACAACATTCGTGCCTTGCGCCACCGCGAACTTTTTCATGAAGGTCTTCTTCACGCGGTCGGCGATTGGCCCGACAACTGATCGGGGGAGGCTCTTGGTGACGATCTCGCCCCAGAACTTCGATTTACCGGGGGCGGTTCCCGAGACCTGGCCGGCGAGTTGTTTAACGAGGTCGGAGCCGGCAGTTCCGAGCACCATCGCCATGACGAGCGTGCGCGCCCGGTCGGGGTCGTCGACCACTATCCCGTGCACTTCGGTAACCGACTGCGCGAACAGCGCGCTCGCCTCCAGGAACCCGGCGGTCTCTACCCCGGAGAGGGCAAGCGACGCGCCGGTGCCGATCGCGGGAATAACTGCGCTCGCGCCGACGAGTGCACCACCTGCGGTGACGGCCCCGAGGAAGCGGCGTTCGAGCGTGCGAATTATCTCGTCCGGGGTCGCGTTAGGGCGACCCCGCCGGATGCTGCGGATATGAGCCAGCACCACCGGACGCTGCACGGTGAGCACGCGATCGATACCGCGCACGACGAACGGGTTAGACACCGCGACATCCTGAGCCTTGGCCATTCTCCAAGGCTACCCGAGGGTCTAATACAGAACTGGGGGTTGCCGGTTAGGTCGCGACGGGGTAGTCGGAGTTGTATCTGTCGAGCACGGCCTCAATGGTGGAGTCGAGCACGAGTTTGCCCTTGTCGAGGTAGAGGCCACGGGTGCAGAACCGCTGCAGGTCTTTTTCGCTGTGCGAGACGAAAAACAGGGTGCGACCGCCGGCTAGCAATTCTTCAATTCGGCGGTAGCACTTCTCGCGGAAAGCCTTGTCTCCTACTGCCAGAACCTCGTCAACGAGGATGATCGGCTCCTCCAACCGGGAAATGACTGCGAAGGCGATGCGCACTTTCATGCCGCTCGACAGGTGTTTGTAAGGGGTATCGAGAAAGTCGCGGATGTCGGCGAAGTCGATGATCTCGTCGAAGCGCTCCTGGATCTCGGCCCGGGTCATACCGTGCAGTCCGGCGGTCAGGAAGACGTTGTCACGCACGGTGAGGTCATCCACGAAGCCGCCGGTGATTTCGATGAGGGGCGCCACGCCACCCGCGACCGCGACGCTGCCCTCGTCTGGGAGGATCACTTCGGCGACGAGCTTGAGCAGCGTGGATTTGCCCTGCCCGTTGCGGCCGACCACCCCGATTGCCTCGCCGGCGCGCACCGCGAAGGAGACGTTGCGAAGTGCCCAGAACTCGTTGGAGAGCGTGCGACGTTTGCGTCCCGCGAACAAGTCTTTGAAGTTGCGGCGCGAACGACGGTTGCGGCGGTAGCGGATGCCGGCATCCGCCACAGTGATGACGACCGGAGCGAGCACCGCTGCAACGTTCGGCTTGCGGGCGACCACTAGATCTCCTTCAGCACTGAACGCTCAGTGCGCATGAAGACGTAGATGCCGATTCCGAGCACTGCCACGCTCACGATCGAGCCGATCGCGATCTCCATAGGGTCGAGCTGCCCAGGGAAAAACGCCGCTCGGTACATCGAGAAGATGCCGACCAACGGGTTGAACGATGCCAACAGGTGCAGGTGCTTCGGCAGGTCGGTTACTCCATAGATGATCGGGCTCGCGTAGAACAGGAAGCGCAGGCCGAGCTTGGTGGCGCGTTCGAGGTCGCGGAAGAAGATCACTAGTGGAGCCACGATGAGGCCGACCCCGGTGGTGAAAATGGCTTGCACAACTATCGCGAGAAGGAAGAAGACGGCCTGCCAGTGCACTTGGGCCCCATTGGCGACCGCGAAGACGATTATCACCGGGATGCTCGCCACGAACTCGATCCCCTTAGAGAGCACGAGGCGCACCACCCAGATGGTGCGGGGGATCTTCGTGGACCGAATGAGTTTCGCCTCACGGATGTATGCCCGCGTGGAGTCGGAGACTGCCCCGTTGAACCACATCCACGGCAGGAGCGCCGTGATCAGGAACACGATGTAGGGCTCGCTGCCCGCGCTGCGATGAAACACCTGGGTGAAGACAAACCAGTAGATTCCTGCCATGACCAGCGGGTCGAGGATCGACCAGAAATAGCCGAGTGCCGAAGTCGAATAGCGCACCCGCAAATCGCGCACGGTCAGTAGCCAGAGCGAGTGCCGGTACCGCGCTGCGGGGGACCAGGCGGGACGCCCCAGTGCGTTGTTCGTCACGGCGTCAATAGTAGGACGCCGTCAGCACAAAATATGCCGCACCCGGCGGTGAACCGACTAGACGAAGAGGTTTGCGCGTTCCAGGTCTTCGGCGAAATCGATCTCGACCGCGTACAGGTCAGAAATATCCAGCGGCTCAACCTTGATGCCGTCTTGCTCGATCGCAAGCTCGAGGCCACGCTCGAAGTAGTCTTGGTCGGCCACGCGGCGAAGCTGACGCAGCAGCACAGCCTTGGCATCGCGCGAGATGTAGTTGATGCCAACCGCCTCGCCGAGACCGCCAGCTACCGTCTTCGACAACTCTTTGATGAAGCCTTCCGCGTCGGTCGTGTACTTGACCTCTTCGTCGGAGACCTTCGCGGTGTTCACCGAGACGAACGACTGGTCGCGCGCAACCATGGCTGCCGCGCGGTCGAGCGCCGCAGGGTCGAAAACGACGTCGCCGTTCATCCAGAGCACTCCGCCGGGGGTCGATGCCTGCAGGGCGCGCATGAGGCTCTTGGAGGTATTTGTCTGGTCGTACTGCTCGTTGTAGACGAAAGCGGCGTCGGGGAATGCTTCGACGATGTGCTCAAGCTTGTAGCCGACGACGACTGTGACGTGGGCTTTCTCGCCGAATGCGTAATGGATGTTGTCGAACTGCTGCTGCATGATGCTGCGGCCGTCGCTCAGTTCAGTCAGTGGTTTCGGGAGTGAACGACCGAGACGGCTGCCCATCCCGGCGGCCAATATCACGATCTGCGTGCTCACGGATTCTCCTCAGGAGGTCTTGGGCCCGCGTAACTGATCGACAGGATTTGTCACCTGTTCATTTGTCGGACCTAATACAGACACACCTTTGTGTTTTGTCAATCTTATTTGGTGGCGGTCGTGAGACGCACCTGAAACGGCATCTATGTTGCGGTTTTGTGATGCAAGCTCAGGGGATGCCCGAGCGGTTGGTAAGTTGGGACGGTGGAAAACGCCCCCGACCCCGGTTCACGGAACAAACCTAACCGAGGGTCGGGCAAACGCGGCAGCGCAAACCGCAAACCCCAGACCGCAGGCAGACCGAATTCCCAGCGCTCTGCGCCGGCCAAAACGCCTGCCAAGGCCCCAGTGCGCCCGGTAAGCGGCCCGCCGACAGTAATCGACACTGTTCCCGACTTTGCTGCCGCCGCGGCCTCTCGCCTAGCTGCGGAAACTGCAGGCGTCGAAACTGCAGACGCAGAAACTGTCGAAACCGCAG
>JBDUDZ010000055.1:0-11523 GCA_040002635.1 Rhodoglobus sp. | reverse complement strand
GCGAAGGGGAGTATCCCACCTCGCTGTTCCCGTCAGTACGAGCCCCAGCGTTGCGGCTCCGGGGCAGCGGCATCCGCAAGTCGGCACGTGCCCGGCAACTGGATGCGGGAGAGACTTTCGGGCTCAGCCCTGTCCGCCTTTTGCCGAATGGAATCCCATGGAAGCCGCACTCTCGCCGCTCTTCGAAATAGTCGCCTTCGCCGTACTGCTTCTGATCCTCGCTGCTGACCTCACCCTGGCCTACCGCCGCCCGCACGTGCCCAGCACTCGCGAATCCGCACTCTGGGTGGCTTTTTACGTCGGGCTCGCCCTGATTTTTGCCCTTGTCATGTTGCTCGTCGGCAGCCCCGATCACGCCGTGCAGTTCATCGCGGGCTGGGTGACCGAATACAGCCTGTCAATCGACAACCTCTTCGTTTTCGTCATCATCATGGCGAAGTTCGCTGTGCCGAGGAAGGCGCAGCAGGAGGTGCTGATGGTGGGCATCATCATCGCGCTCGTGCTGCGCGGCATATTCATTGTGCTGGGCGCCCAACTCATCGAGAACTTCTCCTGGATCTTCTACTTCTTCGGAGCCTTCCTGCTCTTCACCGCGGTGCAGCAGGCGACCGAGAACAGCAAGGAGATGGAGGAGAAGGAGAGCGGGGTCATCCGTTTCCTGCGCAGACGGGTGGCGATCTCGAACACGTTCGACGGGGTGAAGCTGCGCGCTTTCGTCGGCGGCAAGCGGATGTGGACGCCGGTGCTCATCGTCTTCATTGCGATCGGCACGACCGACCTCGTCTTTGCGCTCGACTCGATCCCGGCGATTTTCGGAATTACGACAGACCCGTTCATCGTCTTCACCGCAAACATCTTCGCCCTCATGGGGTTGCGCCAGCTCTACTTCCTGCTCGGTGGGCTCATCGACAAGCTCGAATACCTGCGCTTCGGCATCGCGTTCATCCTTGCCTTCATCGGGGTCAAACTCGTCTTCCACGCCCTGCACGAAAACGAGCTGCCGTTCATCAACGGCGGGCACGGCGTGCAGTGGGCGCCCGAAATCTCGACCTGGACTTCGCTTGCCGTGATCATCGGCGCAATGGCCGTCGCGACGTTGGCGAGCCTTATCCGACTGCGCGTCGCGGCAGGTCGTCAGGTTTCCGGCACGTAACCAGATCGTGGGCATGCTCCGGATGGCGGTACCGTAGCTTCGACGGAGCAAGGGGGCCCACGTGGTATCCGACACCGCGATTGTCCGAATCGGACTAGTCGAAGACCATGAAGTCGTTGGCGTGGGCTTGCGTGCGGTAATCCGGCAGCAGCCCGGCTGGGATCTCGTGAGCGTGGTGAAGTCGGTCGGCGAGCTCGACCTTGCGGCTGACCTGCACCTCGTGTTGCTCGACCTGCGGCTTGATGACGGCAGCTCCCCCGGAGACAACGTCACGCGGCTGCATTCCGCGGGCATCCCCGTGTTGGCGTACACGGCGGGGGAGGATCCCGCGCTGCTGCGAGCTGCTGCCCGAGCGGGCATCCTCGGAATAGTCCGCAAGTCAGACGACGTCGACGTTCTCGTCGAGGCCATCCGCCGCGCGATCGAGGGCGTCGCCGTCGCGACCACCGACTGGGCTGCGGCAATCGACGGTGACTCCGCGATTGCGGATGCCCGACTCAGCCCGCGCGAACGCGAGGTGCTCGCCCTCTACGCCTCCGGCGAGACAGCCGCGGGTGTCGCGGAGATCATGGGACTCTCGCGCGACACGATCTCCGACTATGTCGGCCGCATCCGCACCAAGTACGCCCTCGCCGGTCGGCCCGCGACCACCAAGGTCGACCTGTACGTGCGGGCTCGGGAAGACGGCTTGTTGCCCAACAGGACTGAGACGTGATCGGACGTTCAGCGGCGGAACGAAACCTGCGGCTGCTCGCCATCGCCACGGGGTTCGGCACCATCATCTTCACCCTGCTCGCGCTGCCGGCGATTATCGACCAGGCGCCGTATGTGCAGCAGTTCGTCTATGCGCCGCTCACTGTGTTGTTCTGCACGCTGCCCGTGCTGCTCGCGCCACTGGGCCGCTGGGCGCGGGTGCGCACGATCCGCGCGGTCGCCCGGGTGCACACGGTGGTGGCAGGCCTGTTCCTTGTGCTGTGGGCTGTGGCAATTGTTGCGGTTCCGCTCACCGGTGACCGCGGGCCGTGGCTGCTCGATGTGTTTGCTTCGGCGGCCGCCACCGCAGTGATTGCCTGGCCGCCGACAGTCGTGTGGGCCTATGTCGTGCTCTCGGCAGTGGGCGGTGGTGTGTTGCGGTACCTCACCGAGGGCAACGGCAACGCACTGCTGGCTGTGCAAGACGGCGTCTCGAGCGGGGCATTTTGCCTGTTCATTGCGGGCCTTCTTATGGTTACCCTGCGTGCGGGGCGGGAACAGGATGCGGCACTGGAGGTCGCCCTGGCAGATGCCCGCAGCGCCGCCGAAGTTGAGTCTCGTGCCCGGCAACGTGCACGGTTCGGTTCGTTCGTGCACGACGACGTCATCACATCGCTGCTCGCCGCAGCTCGAGCCACATCGAGTTCGCCGGCGATCCGGGGCAGCGCCCAGCGGGCGCTGACTCGACTCGACACATTTGTTGCGGTCGGGCCGGCAGACGGTCGGCTTAGTAGCGATGCCTTCGAGGTCGAACTGCGGTCCGCCGCAAGCGAGATCGTCGATGGGGTGCGGTTCAGCGGCTCCCTTGCTGCGTTCGGCGGTGTGATCCCGTCGCCGGCGGCGGTGGCGATAACCGGGGCGCTGGGCGAGGCGATCCGCAACAGCCTGCGCCACGCTGGCCAGAATGTGGCCCGAGTTGTGCACGTCACTGCCACCGAGCACGCGATAGTCATCGAGGCGAGCGATGACGGCAGGGGGTTTGATCCGAGCCGGATCGCACCGGAACGGCTGGGCATCCGCACGAGCATCCTCGGCCGCATGGCTGCCGTCACTGGCGGTTCGGCGCTGGTGACCAGCGCACCCGGTGGCGGCACCCGGGTGACCCTGAGCTGGAGCGCGGTATGAAGACTGACGCCAGTTCACTGCTGCAGTTGGGCCGCGGCCCAGCGCGGTTCTTCGTGGTTCTCATCGTCGGTTCTGTGGTCTTCTTCGCGTTGAGCAGCCTGGGCACCGCCAAAAGCGTGTGGCCGGTCATTGCCGGTCTCGTACTGTTCGTCATTGCGGCGCTGTTGATGGCCCAGCCGCACCCCGATCCGTTTCCGCTCGGCAGGGCGTTCATCGTTCTTGGGCTCGGCCTGGCCGTCACCGCCCTTGTTGACTGGAACCTGCCAGACGCGGGCTGGCCAAGCTATGCCAGCTGGAACTTCGGCGCGGTCAACTGGCTTCTGTTCTTCCTTACATTTCGCGGTCGGGTGCTGCTGGGTTGGGTCGGGCTAGCCGCGATGTCAACGGTGACAATCATCTGGGCGATGGCCGTCGGTCGCGGGTTTTTTGGGGGAACCGACCTGGTAGTTCGCCATGCAGGCACCCTGCTGATGGGCACGCTTTTCGGCATCCTTTTGCGACGTGCCGCCGAGCGTATTTCTGCGTTGCAGCACGAGCAGGTCGCCCAGGCGGCGAGTGAGGTTGCGGCCCTCACCGAGTTGCGTGAACGCGAAGTTCAGGCCGCACAGCTCAACACCGAGGCGCGGTCGGCGCTTGAGCGCATAGCATCGGGCGACTACCTCGACCCTGCTGATCAGCGCGGCTTTCAACTGGTGGAGGCCTCGCTGCGTGACACGTTGCGCGGCGGTGGCCTAAAGTCTGCGGATGTCGCGGCCGCCGCCCGCGCGGCCCGGCTCCGTGGCGCTGCAGTCGTGCTGCTCGACGATCGCGGCGATGCGCTCGACTCCGCCAGTTATGCCGTCGTGGAGCGCGCGATCCTCGCCGAGCTGCACACGCTCGACGCCGGCAGCGTCACCGTGCGACTGCTTCCGCCCGGTCGCGAGGCGGTCGCGACTATCGTGCGCAACGACGGCCAGCGGCGCCGGATCGACATCCCGCCTGCGGCGTCGAGGGTCGATGGGTAGAACTACCCATCCGCGCCGTTTTCGTCTGCAGGTCGGAGATTGCTACCTTGGGAGTTTCACCTACGCGCCAGATCGGCGCATGACGGAGAGGCGCCCGTGACACAGACCCGGCAGGTGTTCACGCTGCCCGATGTCACAGCCACTTTTACCGTGGCCGCCCACTCCGATCGCGGCGCTGTCCGGGAGATTAACGAAGACAGTTTCCTTGCTGTTGCGCCGGTTTTTGTGGTCGCTGATGGCATGGGTGGCCACGCTTTCGGTGATCGCGCCAGCCAGGCGGCAGTTGCGGCATTCGCTGACGCAATTGATTCGTCGAAACCTACGGGGCCGACCGAGGTGCTCGAAGCCATTGCGGCAGCCAATCGGGCAGTGCTGGCTCTACCGGGGGATGCGATCTCGGGCACTACCCTCACCGGCGTAGCTTTCGTGAACGTAGGCCCGGCCGAGAACCACCATTGGATGGCCTTCAACGTCGGCGACTCCCGCACCTACAGCTGGGACGGCCGCACCTTCGAGCAGGTCACGGTCGACCACTCGGCAGTACAAGAGCTTGTCGATCTCGGCCAGATCACGCGGTTGGAGGCTGACGTGCATCCGCAGCGCAACATCGTGACGCGCGCGCTCGGGGCCTCATCCGAAGTCGATCCAGATATCTGGCTGCTGCCTGCACGTGAACGCCAGACCTTCCTGCTGTGCTCTGACGGGCTCACCAAAGAGCTCAGCGATGACGAAATCGCTCGCATCATCGTCTTCCATGACGCACAAAGCGTCAGGGAAGACGGTGAGCCGAGCCTCAGCCTTGCCGAGCGACTTGTCAGTGCAGCGATCGCGGCGGGCGGCTCAGACAACGTCACCGTCGTGGTCGTGTCGTCAGACCTCACGGGTGGTTCGAGCATTGTTCAAGACGACGATACGATCGAGCGCGGTGCCATCGGGGGTCTGCTCGAAGACACAAGGCCGAGAGGGTAGTCATGTCGTTGCGGGTCACAGGGGCGACATCGGGTGCCTGGGCGGTGATCGCCTCAGAGGGTCGGGTTCTTATCGTCGACGCGCTCGCTGACGCCGAGTTTCTCGAGTCTGCCTGGGCGGCCGTGCAAGAACCCATAAGTTTCCCCGTGCTGCTCGACCTACTGACCTCTCGCGGCCTTGCCGCAACGCCGCCGTTCGCGCTCGTCGACTGGGCGCCCGTTGGGACAACGAAGGTCATTCTCCGTGGTGAATCCCCGCTAGAGGTTACGGGCGCCGAACAGGTCTCGGCCGCCGGAGTCTCCACCTGGGTGGAGCTCATTCTTACCGATGTCGCTGGGCTCGCATTCGCTGTTCCCGGTGCCGTGCCGACGGACGGTGCACCGCTGCCGCTCGAGTCGGGCGTGGTTGCCGCGGCAGCAGTGACTATTGGTACAACCTCCGCAGGAGATCCTGCACCTGCCGTGCGATCGCGGGCCAGTCGCGCCACCGCTGCTTCGGCCACCCCCGCTGTCGTCGCGCCCGCTGCGACTGCGACCGCCGTTGCCGCAGCGCCGGCCGTCGCGGCTGCGGTTGAGCCCACCGCAGTTGAGCCCACCCCTCAGCCCACGCCTGAGCCCGCCGCTGAGTCGGCCGGCGGTTCCGAGCCGGCGACCCCCGCTTCGGCCGCACCCGCCGAGCCGATCGAAATTGATCCCGGGGTAACGATGGCGAGCCTGCCCGAGCGGGATGCTGCTGCGCCCGCCGCGGCCGGGGGCTACGACTTCCTGTTCGGTGACACGGTCGTGCGCTCGGTGGCGGATGCCGCGGTGCGCGAGCCCGACGAAGAGGCGCAGGCTGAGGCATCCGCCGCCGCGGTCGCCGGCGATCACGACGGTCACACCATGCTTACCAGTGACATCGCGAAGCTGCGCGGTTCGCGCAAGTCTCGCGGGTCAGCGGCCGCGCCGCCCCCGCCCCCACCGGTAGCACAGGCGCTGGTCGTCGTTGTGTCGACGACGGGCGCGCGCGAGCCGCTCGTCGAACCAATCCTGGTCGGCCGGTCACCGAGCGTGAGCAAGGTCTCCGGCGGGCAGATCCCGAGACTCCTCACAATCCCCGGCGGCCCTGATCTCGACATTTCACGAAACCACGTGCAGCTGGCGCTCGAAGGCGGAACAGTCGTCGTTACCGACCTCCACTCCAAGAACGGGACAGCAGTCGTGCTGCCGGGCAAACCTTCGCAGAGGCTCCGGCCCGGAGAGCCGATGGCAGTCATCGTCGGCACCATCGTTGACCTGGGCGCGGGAATCACTCTGACTGTGGAAGAAGAACGATGAGACGCCCGGCCTCGACTCCGCCCGAACTGCCCGGTTACAGTTACGTCAAACTTCTGGGTTCGGGCGGCTTCGCCGACGTCTTCCTCTACGACCAGAAGCTGCCCAAGCGTCGCGTCGCCGTCAAGGTGCTTCTCATCGAAGAGGTCACCGCAGCCAGCCGGGCCGCGTTCGTGGCCGAGGCCAACCTCATGGCGCAGCTGTCGGCGCATCCCTACATCGTCACGATCTACCAGGCCGACGTGTCATCAGACGACCGGCCGTACCTCGTCATGGAGTACTGCTCGGGGCCGAGCCTCGCCGATCGCTACAAGCGAGAGACCTTCGAGGTGGCAGATGCTTTGCGCACCGGGGTGCGGTTGTCGAGCGCGGTTGCCACCGCACACGCCGCAGGAATCCTGCACCGCGACATTAAGCCGGCGAACGTGCTCAGCAATGACTACGGCTGGCCGGCACTCACCGACTTCGGTATCTCGTCTGCGGTGGATGATGATGCCCTTCCTACGCACACCATGACCGCGGCCGACGCACTATCGGATACTTCGACGAATGCCACAGGAGCATCCGTCGGCATGTCGGTGCCGTGGTCGCCGCCGGAGATGTTCGGCGATGACCCGCAACCCGATGTTCGCAGTGACGTCTTCGCGCTCGCCGCCACGATCTGGACGATCCTGGCAAACCAGACACCCTTCGAGGTCAGCGGTAGATCGAACAGCACCCTCGACCTCATTGGGCGGATCGAGCGTGGCGCGATCACGCCGATGACGCGAACCGACATCCCGCGCTCGCTACTGGCCGTACTCCACAAGGGCATGGCCTCCGACCGTGCCGACCGTTTTTCCACCGCGGTCGACTTCGCCCGCGCCCTTCAGCGGGTAGAACTCGAGCTGGGCTATGCGCCAACGACGATTGACGTTCCCAATCTGACGGTCTCTGCGCCTGATCGCTCGGCTGCCGCCGAGGGTGGGGAAGACGAAACCAAGGTTCGATCCGTCGCCACGATCCAGGCGCAGCCGGCCGTCGGGATGCCGCCTGCCGCCGCATCGGGCACCGCCGCTGTGGTGCCCGACACGTCGGTTAATCCTGCGTCTGCCGAGGCAACTGTTGTTCGCGGTGTCACGGGCGTCGAGGCGCAACCGCGCTCGAGCGCGTTGTCGACCGAGACCATAATCCGACGCCGCGAGCCGTCCGCTACCGCAGCTGCCGACGAGGAGGTGGTCGCCGAGAGCGCCGAACCGAGATCTCGTCGTGGTCGAGTCATCGGTTGGGTAATCGGCGGGGTTGCCGCGGTCATTGCGGCGGCAGTCGTCGTCAGCGTCATCCTGTTCGGCTCAGGTAGCGGTCCCGATACTGTCAAGTCGCCGACCGCCACGGAGCAGCCCGTGATCATCGCGGGAGTACCAACGCCCAAACTGGTGAGCAAGTCAGAGGCGGGTGGGGTCGTCACATTCGTGGTGAGCAATCCCGCGCCGGAAGGCGACGATGTCGTGGTCTGGCGCATTAGCAACCGCACCGCCAGCGAAGGAATGCACAAGGCTGAAGGTCTCTCGTTCGACGTTCCTGGCTATGAGGCAGGCAGCACGGTGTGCGTCGAGGTCAGCGTGCTGCGTTCGGGCAAACTCTCGGTTGATCCTCTGGAGGAGTGCTACCCACAATGACTGCGTTGAAGATCGAGTTCTGCGGCGAGTGGTACGACGTCGAAGATCCCAACGATTTCTTCATCGGCAGGGAATCGGATCTCGTCATCGACGACAATCCCTACCTGCACCGTCGTTTCTTGCGCATCTACACCGATTTTGGCATGTGGTGGCTTTCGAACATCGGAACCCTACTGTCGGCGACGGTGACGGATGCCACGGGCCAGGTGCAGGCCTGGCTGGCTCCGGGTGCGCGGCTGCCGATCGTCTTCCCGCAGATGCAGGTTCTCTTCAGTGCGGGATCCACCACCTACGAGTTCACAATCTTCTCGTCCGACGACTACTTCAGCACCGCGGCGGCAACCGCAGGCGGCGGTGGGGAGACGACTATGGCTCCCGTCACGCTCACCCCGTCTCAGCGATTGCTTATCGTGTCGCTGGCAGAGCAGGTGCTCAACCAGGATTCGCCGGGTAGGGGCGAGATACCCACGTCGGCTGAAGCGGCGGCTCGCCTGCACTGGTCGATGACAACCTTCAACCGCAAGCTCGACAACGTCTGCGACAAACTCGACAAGATGGGTGTGCAGGGGCTGCGCGGCGGCAAGGGCAACCTCGCCACCAACCGTCGCCTGCGTCTCGTGGAGTATGCGGTCGCGACCCGGCTTGTGAGCAAAGACGACCTCTTCCAGCTCGAACGCAATGACACCGAACATGCCACGGGGGCCATCCCCGACAATGGGTAGTACTGCCCATTACGGGGGGAATTCTGGGCGTGCTAAGTTGTTGACGAATGCCCATCAAAACCCGTTGGTGGCTCTGGGATGATCAACGCGGGGATCACTTTTGAACGCGCTGACCAAGTGGGTCAAGACACGTAAGACGACTGCTACGGCGCTCGTCATTGCTGTTTTTGCGGGTGTGCCGTTGACGATCGCCGCCCTTCATCCGGGCTTTCCGATTTCTAATGTTGACCTGACCTCACGGGATGTGTGGGTGACCAATGGTCAGCAGTTGTTGGGTGGTCGGCTGAACCGCCAGATCGATGAGTTGAACGGTTCGGTTGTCGCGTCGTCCCCCAAATTTGATGTGCTGCAAGATGGCGACAGCTTGTTCATGGTTGATCCCGACGCGGGTCGGGTTGAGGCTGTTAGCCCGGCGTCGACTGAGGTCACCTCAGCGATCGATATTCCCCATGGGGCTGAGGTCGGCTATGGCGGCAGTGTCATTGCGATCATGTCGACTGTGGGCGATTCCGTCGGTGGGCGACCTGAAGTTTAACTATGTGTCTTCGCCTCCTGTTCTCAAGCTCGGTGCTGGTGCTCACATGGTTGTTACCCGTGAGGGCACGGTCATTGCGGTGTCGCCGACGAAGCACAAGCTGTATCGGATCGCGAGTCTGGCAGACGCGCCCGAGTCGAAGGATTTTCCTGCTGTTGGGGCTTTCCAACTCGCCGCGGTGGGTGAGCAGGCTGTGGTCTTCGACCAGTCCACTAACGAGATTGTCACCGAGGGCGGCTCGAAGTATGGGATTGGTTCTGAGAAGGGTTTGAAGCTGCAGCAGACCGGGCCAGATTCTCGGTATGCGATTGTGGCGACGGCAGATTCTCTCGTGCGGGTCGATTTGGGCAGTGGTGTTGCGCAGGCTGCCGCGGCGGGTTTCACGAGTACGAGTTCCGACGTTGACGCGGTTGCCGCCCCGGTTAACCAGGAGGGTTGTGCCAACGGTGCCTGGTCGTCGAACCAGCGTTACTTGCTCGATTGCGAGGGCAAGAAGGCTGTCGGCCAAGACATCACTGAGCCCACGACGGGCAGCTTTCTGACATTTAGGGTGAACCGCACAGTCATCGCCCTCAACGACCTCAGCAACGGCAACGTCTGGCTTCCGAGCGAGAATATGCGTCTCGTCGACAACTGGGATGACGTAACCCCTCCGGAGAAGAAAGACTCGGAGGAGACGGGCAAAGAGAAGTCGTCGATCCAGTCGTTCGAAGACACGCTCGCCCAGCGCACTGACACGAACCGGCCGCCGACGGCGGTGGATGACACGTTTGGTATCCGCCCGGGTCGCACCACGATTTTGTCTGTGCTCGACAACGACTCTGATCCTGATGGTGACGTGCTTGTCATTTCGGCTCATGATGCGATTGCCGATACGACGGGTCACCTTGATCTGATTGATGGTGGTCGTGCACTGCAGTTCACGCCCGCACCTGATTTTGTGGGCACGATCAACTTCAACTACACAGTTGATGACGGCCGTGGAGGCACGGCTTCGGCGAACGTGAGTGCTCATGTGGTGCCGGAGGGTATTAACAATCCGCCGATTTCGTTGCGTAAGCCTGGGGTGAGTGTCGAGGCTAACCAGACGGTGTCGTATAACGTGCTCTCGGATTGGCGTGATCCGGATGGCGATGACCTGTATTTGGTCGGGGCTAGCCCGAAGTCGGGCGACCTTGTGCGGTTCACTCCTGACGGGCTGATTACGTTCACGCATCAGACTTCCGAGTTGGGCCCGAAGGATGTGCAGTTCCTGGTCAGTGACGGCAATGGTCCGCCTGTCGCGGGCATCCTGACTGTGGATGTGCAGCCGGCGGGGTCGTTGAATCCGGTTGGCACCCCCGACTTCGCGACGGTTTTTGTTAATGACACGGTGGTGGTCAATCCGCTTACCAATGACATTTCGCCGTCGGGTGCGCAGTTGAAACTGGTGGGCCTGGGCGACCCGGGCAAGGGGGCCGCGGCGTCGTTCAACTCCGATCGCGGTGCGATCACCTTCTCGGCCTCGGATCCGGGCGTGTACTACATGGAGTACACCCTGCAGGGTGGGGCGAATACGAGTATCGGCATTGTGCGTGTGGATGTGTTGGAGCGTCCGACCGATGCCAACCTTCCACCGATTGCGGTGAAAGATACCGCCTACATGCGTAGTGACGAGCCGGTGACGGTGTCGGTGTTGTCTAACGACGTCAGCCCGACAGGCAAGATTCTTGCGGTGCAGTCAATTTCGGTGCCGCCGGAGTTGACGGCCAAGGGTCTTGTGGTCGAGTTGCTTGAGTCGACGCTGGTGCGCATCACCGCTCCGGCTGCGTTGACCGAGCAGGTCAACTTCACTTACACAATTTCGGATGGCACATCCACGGCCACGGCGGGTGTGACGGTGGTGCCGGTTCCGGCTCTGACTAAGCATCAGCCGCCGGTTGCCGAAAACGACACGGCAACAGTTCGGGTGGGTGACATCATCACCCTCAACGTGCTTGCCAACGACTTCCACCCCGATGATTCGCCGATGTTCCTCGACACGACACTTGTCACACCTCCTGAGGCGGGGCTGGCGTTCGTGTCGAAGAACGAGTTGCGGTTCCAGGCGCCGACTGTTGCCGGTGAGTATCACGTCGGTTACCGGGTGCTCGACCCGTTCGGCGAGACGGCAGCCGCGACCGCGACGTTCACGGTGACCGCGTTGGACGAAAAGACCAATCGTGATCCGGTGCCGGGTCCGTTGATCGCTCGGGTGTTGGCGGGTGGCTCGATCCGTGTTGATATTCCGTTGCAGGGTATTGATCCTGATG
>JBDUDZ010000054.1:0-11603 GCA_040002635.1 Rhodoglobus sp. | reverse complement strand
CAGACCAGGCCTGGCTGCGTGAGGATGTCCGCACCAGCGAAGACGTCAAGGTCGCGCTGAACACCGCCTGGCTTCCACTTACTGCGCAGAAGCTCCTCCAAGACCTGTACGCGCGGCCGCAGTGGCTCGCCTCGCTGACCCCGAACTGGAGCCCGGAACAGCGCTCGTTGCTGGCGCGCGACCGCGATGCCCAGTTCACCGTCAGCGACGTGCCGCTGCTCGACGAGGCCGCTGAACTGCTGGGTGAGCTTGACGCGGTGAGCGACATCGACAAGCGCGAAGCGAAGCAACAGCGCAAGCGCGACGTCGAGAATGCCGAACAGGCGATCCGCAACATGGATGTCGAGGGACTCGTCGACGCGAAGACTCTCGCCGACGGGTTCGAACAGGCTGTCGAGCGCGGCACCACCGCCGAGTTGGCGGCGGCTGACCGCACGTGGGCATACGGTCACGTGGTCGTCGACGAGGCGCAGGAGCTCTCGCCGATGCAGTGGCGGGTGCTCATGCGCCGAAACCCGCTCAAATCGTTCACCATCGTCGGCGACATTGCGCAGGCCTCCGCGGCAGCAGGCGCGACGAGTTGGGCGGGCGCACTTGAGCCGCACGTCGGCGTCGGCACCCTGGGGGAGAAGTGGCGCCTGGAAGAACTGACAGTCAACTACCGCACGCCGGCACAGATCAGCTCGGTTGCGGAAGCGATGGCAGTAGCGCACGGCGTCAATATCACTCACTCACGGGCCGTGCGCGAGAGCGAGTGGCCGGTCGAGGTCGTGCGGGGTGAGCTTCCCGGTGCGCTGGTGGAGACCGTGCTGCGCGACCGGCAGATCAGCGGCGAAGGCACCGTGGCAATAATCGCCAGCGAGAGTCTGCTGCCCGACATCTATCCCGCACTTGCGCTCGAGTTCGCAGGCGCTGTCGGCCGCGGCGCCGTCGGGCTCGCACGAGAGATAGCAGTGCTTACCCCCCAAGAATCGAAGGGCCTCGAGTTCGATGCGGTAGTTGTCGTCGAACCGCAGCGCATTGTCGATGAGATTCCTCGTGGTGCGGCGGCGCTGTACGTTGCAATGACGCGTCCCACTCAGCGGCTGTATCTGGTGGCGACGGGAGAGCTCCCCGCCGGGATCTGATGCCACCGCTATCGCTATTCTTCAGCGCCTGGACGGTCGACCCGGTCGCCATCGCGGGCCTGATCATCGCGGGCGGGTTGTATTGCGCGGGCATCGTCGCGGCGGCCAGACGCGGGATTTCATGGCCGATCCGTCGTACCCTGGCCTTCTACGCCCTCGGCCTGTCGTCGTATTCCTGGCTGTCCCTGGGGTTCCTTGCCGCTTACAGCGTGGATCTGCGCTGGGCTTTCACTACACGGATCGCCCTGCTGTTGCTCGTCGTGCCTGCGCTAATGAGTCTCGGCCGACCTGTGGCACTCGCACGGGCGGCACTGGGCCAAAACGGCGTTCGGCGCCTCGATGGCTTTCTCAACTCGCGACCGATTCGCTTCACGGGCAATGCGGTGTTCGAACCACTGTTCAGTCTTGTCTTGTTCCTCGCCTTCCTGACGACCTTGGCGGGCATCGTGCGAACCGACAGCCATGCTCAATGGGCAATGTCTTTGCTGCTTCCCGTGATCGGTTTGCTGACGATCGTGCCGATCTTTGAAAACACCGCCCGGCACACAAGTTTCTTTGTGATGGTCGAGTTCGTTCTGGCCTTCGCGGCATTCCTCTTCGATTCAATACCGGGCATCGTGCTCAGGCTTAGCGACACGGTGCTTGACGGCATTTCGGGGCCAGCTGGCGCAGTGCCGCAGTGGTTTCCGAGTCCTTTGCGCGACCAGCAGCTGTCTGGCGACCTGCTCTGGTTTCTCGCCGAGCTTCTCGACGTTCCGATCCTCATCATTCTGATCATCCGATGGAATCGCATCGACAGGGGTGAGGCGAAGTCCCTGGATGCACTCAGTGACGAAGAGATGGCGCTGCTCACCGAACAACATCTGCGGGGTCGGAGAGAGTAGTCCAGCCTTCCGCCAGGGGGCGGCCCCCGCGTGGGTCATCCCACTACTGGGGGTTTGCGGCGCTTTCGTTGGTTTGCCATCCTTGACCTGCGGACGGATCCTCGGGGGAGGAAAGTTCACATGCACGTTGTAGCGAACAGGGCCGGAGGCGGGGGTGCCTCCGGCCCATCGTTTTTGTGCTGTGACACAACGTGGATTTTGACTATCAGGGGGTAAGGATGTCGGCCAGCCGCAGCCTTCGCGAACGAATCGCGGGCCAGTCGGCAATGAGCGATGTCGTTCTCGCGCAGTCCGCGGTGCCGGCTCGAAGTGGGCTCGCGCGCGTGTTCGGATCTAGCCCACTGACCGCGACGAGTCGCGCTTCATATAACGGAGCCCTCGGCGAACTGCTCGTCGGCGATGTGCTCGAGAACCTCGGCTCGAACTGGGACGTGCTGCACGATCTTCCCCTCCGCGAATCTGACGAAGGCGAACCATCCACCTGCGAGCACATCCTCGACCACCTGCTCATTGGCCCGGCTGGCGTCTTCGCCGTGCACGTGACGAACTTCACCGACCGCGACGTCACGGTCGTCGGCGATCAGTTGCTGGTCGGCGGTGAGGTCCACCACGATATCGATTGCGCACACGCTCAGGCTGCGGCTTCCGAAGCGATCCTGAGCGCGGCCTCCGGATCGCCGGTGACCGTGTTCCCCCTGCTCGTGGTGGTCGAGCCGCGCAGGGTGAACGTGCGAGTTGCGGCGGTGGGAGCGCGCGTCATCGCCTCATACCAGCTCGACCGTTTTCTCTCAAAGGCACCACGAACGTTGTCTGGAACCGAGATCGCGCGCATCTCTGATCTTGCCGACCTTGCGACAACCTGGCCGGAGGCACCCGATCCCAGTCTCGACGTACAGAACCTGCATCAGCGTTTTGCTGTCGTGCGCAATCAGGTACGCAGCGCGCTTCTGCGTCGCGTGCTGTGGGGCACAGCGGGGGTTGCCATCGTCTATAGCGCCGTGTGGCTGCTCGTAGCGTCTCTGGTATCCGCAATCATCAAGAACTGACAGTCGGCCCTACGCTGGGCGTGTGAGACGTATCGCGAGCTTCGTGCCCTTTATTGCGCTTGCTGTCATCCACATTGCAGCTCTTGCCTGCGGCGCTCAGCAAATCTCAGGGCCGACCAAATGGTTGCTCATGCCCGCCCTGGCCATCGCGCTGTTCGTGAACCTGCCTCGGCGTCGCGCGGTCGTGGGGCTCTGGGCCGGGCTCGCCTTACTCTTCTCCTGGATCGGTGACGTTCTGCTGGGTATCCCCGGCGGAATTGGTTTCATCATCGGCCTTGGCAGTTTCGCGCTCGCGCGCGCGACGTACGTCGTGCTATTTCGAGGTCCGCTGCGTCGCCACCGGATGCCCTGGTACGCCCTGCTGTACGTGCCGTGGTGGATCGCCCTGCTGGTATTCCTCGGCCCGCACTTGGGAGACCTGTTGGTTCCGGTCGGCATTTACGGGGCAGTTCTTGCACTGTCTGCTGCCACCGCGCTCGGCACAAACCGCGTAGTCGCGATCGGAACGCTGGTGTTCCTACTCTCCGACACCGTGCTCGCCTTCAAACTCTTCTACCCCAGCTTCGCACTCGTGCAGCAAGACGCAATAATCATGCTCGGCTACCTCAGCGGTCAGGGGCTTATCGTGCTCGGCACCCTGCGACAGGTGGCCGCCGACGTCTCCCGGCAGAATCCTCTGGATGTCGCAGGCAGCCGGTAGACCTGTGCCATGACTGATCCCAACGCCGTCGCCGCCTGGGTCGCCGGGTACCAGAAGGCCTGGACATCGAACTCGCCTGATGACATCCGCGCGATCTTCACCGATGATGCCTCCTACTCGGGGCGCCCGAAAGATGAGCGATCTTGGGTGGGCATCGCTGCAATAGTTGACGGCTGGATTGCTCACGCCGACGAACCGGGCAGCTTCACATTCGACTGGCACCCGGTCGCACTCGAGGGTGACACGGCGGTCGTACAGGCGGCAGTCGCTTATTCGGGCGACACCACATGGGACGACATCTGGGTCATTATCTTCGCGCCAGATGGGCGCGCGCGTGAGTTCACCGAGTGGCCAATCGCGCGCCAGTGGTGACCGACGCGTGTGGTGACCGACGCGTTCAGCCGCGGATGCACTCTCCGCTCGAGACCGCGCTGCTGAGCCCGGCCGCTTTCGCCGCGACCGGGTCGAGCTCGGTCATTGTGAGGGCGTAACCGACGTTCGCAGTCTTGGCATTGCGTGCGAACACGACGCCAGCAACTGCGCCGGCATTGGTGAGCAGCGGGCCGCCCGAGTTGCCCTCCTTGACGTCAGCGGCGATCGTGTAGACCTCACGCTGTGTCGTAGCGGTCCCGTAGATATCCGGAACCGTCGCGATGCCCACGGAGACGACAGACGCACCGCTGGCAGTAAAGGGTCCGCCGTAGGGGTAGCCCTCAACTGCGGCTTCGGTGCCGGGCGAGATAGTGCCAGAGAGCGCGAGGGGCTCGGCGTTTAGCCCCGGCGCATAGATGACAGCCAGGTCCATCTCTGGGTCGAAGTAGACCACGGAACCCTGCAACGCCTGGCCATCGGGTGATTCGACGACCGGTTGTGACACTCCGGCGACGACGTGGGCGTTGGTGACTACCCGATCGTTTGCGACAACAAAGCCGGAGCCAGACTGCGATTGCCCGCAGGCGTAGGCATTACCGGTAATCCGAACCACAGAATGCGCCGCTGCGTTTAGGGCAGCGCTGCCGGTATCTACCTGTGGCACTGTCGGCGTGCCGCCGCCGAAAGCCTCGTTGAAGATCGGCTGACCTTTTTCGACGAGGGTACCGCGCAGCTGCGCGAGCCACACCTCGACGGGATTGGGCGTCAGCAGGTTTATCGTGCGCAGCACGTTCGACCCCGCGATTGCCTTAGAGAGCAGCGGCACGCCCAGCTGCGAGACACTCGTCGACACGACTGCCGCAATCAGCGCCGCGGCGACAACAGTAACTATTGCGCCAAGGAACCTGTCGAGCCCGCTGAGGGGACCGCGCGCGATGCCCCTGCGGATGACGCGGCCAAGAGCAGCGCCCAGCGCATGCCCGGCGGTGATAAGGCCAACCACCACAAGGATCGTGACAATCAGCCGCAGGATGGGCGTCGGCACCCAGACCGACACCAATGGGGTCAGGAAGAACGCGGCTATCACACCGGCAACAACACCGGCCATCGCGAAAATTGTGCTGGAGAGCCCGTGGCGGATGCCATAGGCCAGGTAGCCCACGAGCATGATGACCAGCAGCACGTCAAGGACGAGCGACTCGGTCATGTCGCAAGCTTATGCGGGTGTCTTCTGGAGTGGGAGCCACTCGCGCGCGAGCACCGCCTGCACCCGCGTGTCGTGCGGGCTCAGCTGAGCCGTGCGCTCGGCCGCCAGAATACTCGTTTGGTCAACTCCGTTGCGACGAGGTAGGCGAGGGTGATCGCGAGAATCAGCACGAGCAACTCGGGTGGGATCGGCACGAGCTCGAGCAAGGGTGCCAGTGGGGAGTATGGGATGCCGAGGGTAACAAGCGCGACAACCAGGCTTGCGAGCACTACCCATTTCGAAGGCCGGCTCAACCAGAACGGGCGGCGGGTGCGCAGCACGAACAGCACCCCCACCTCGGTCAGTACAGAGCCGAGGAACCACGCGCTGCGGAACTCGGCGGCGTGGGCGTGGAACCCGACTCGTAACACCACGAAGGTCATGAGGTCGAAGACAGAACTGAGAGCTCCGAACACAATCATGTAATTGCGAATCAGTTTGATGTTCCAGCGCTGCGGTTTCGCGAGTTGGGCGGCATCCACCGAGTCTGTCGCGATGGTCGTGGCAGGCAGGTCGGTGAGCAGGTTGATGAGCAGGATCTGCCCGGCCAGCAGCGGCAGGAACGGCAGCGCGATCGAGGCGATGGCCATGCTCAGCATGTTGCCGAAGTTCGCACTCGTGGTCATGAAGATGTACTTCATTGTGTTGGCGAAGGTGCGTCGGCCCTGGCGCATACCGTCGAGCAGCACATTGAGGTCTTTCTCGAGCAGCACTATCGCGGCAGACTCCTTTGCCACCGGCACCGCGGTATCGACAGAGATCCCCACGTCGGCCGCGTGCAGCGAGGGGGAGTCGTTGATGCCGTCGCCGAGGTAACCCACAACGTTTCCATCCGCGCGCACCGCCCGCACGATGCGTTCTTTCTGCAGCGGATTGAGCTCGGCGAAAACCTGTACCGTCCTGGCAATTTCGGCGAGCTTCGCGTCATCGGCGGCGTCAATATCAGTTCCGGTGAGCACAGTCGTGACGTCGAGACCGACCTGCCGGGCGATGTGGGTGGCAACGAGGTGGTTGTCTCCGGTGAGCATTCGGACGGAGACTCCGGATGACGCGAATTCTGCGATCGTGGCAGCGGCATCCGGTTTCACGGGGTCGGCGAACGTGAGGAAACCGACCAGCGTCATGCCGGATTCATCGGCAGTAGTGAGTTCCGGTGCAGCCAGTGCCTTCCCGCCCGGCGGGGTTTTTGCGACCGCCGCACCCTTCCCGGTCGCCGCACCCGGCGCGCCAGACGCACCTGTGCTGGTCGCCGCGCCCGGCATCTCTTTGCGCGCAATGCCGAGCACGCGAAAGCCACTGGCACTGAGTTCGGCGAACCGACTGTCGATTTCAGGGCGAACCTTCGCGAGGGGCACAACAGAGCCGTCGGCTGCTGTCGCGTGTGTGCAGGCCTTGAGTACGGCATCCAACGCACCCTTGGTGATGAGGTACTTCTTGCCGGCCTGTGCGACGAGCACACTGAGCAGCCGGCGGTTGAAGTCGTAGGCGAGTTCGTCGAGCTTCTGTGCCGCCGGATCGGGCGCCGCGACAGCGCGGATTGCTGCGTCGATCGGGTTGTCGAGCCCGACCTGCAGGCCGGCGTTCAGGCAGGCTAGCCGTTGCACTTCGTCGCTCTTCGCGCCGTCGATGCCGATCGCGGACGACAACACAACAGTGCCTTCGGTCATCGTGCCGGTTTTGTCTGAACACAACACGTTCATCGAACCGAAGTCTTCGATGGAGTCGAGTCGGCGCACGATCACTCGCTGTTTGGCGATCGCGCGGGCGCCCTGCGCGAGGCTGATACTGACGATGGCGGGAAGCAACTGCGGGGTGAGTCCAACGGCGAGGGCTAGTGAGAACAGCGCCGAATCCAGCAGCGGCCGCTGCAGCAGCAGGTTGACGACGAAGATGATTACGACAAGCACGACCATTGCCCGGGTGAGCAGGAGACCGAACGAGGTCATCCCTATTTCGAATCCGGTCTGCGGCGCTCGTTTGCCCAGGTGCGAGGCGACAGATCCCATCTCGGTGCCCTGACCGGTGCGCACCACGAGCACGGTGCCCGTGCCGCTGGAGACGTGGGTGCCGAGGAATGCCGCGTTGCTGCGTTCGGTCAGCGCGCTCGCCGCTGCCGATGTGCCCGGCTGCTTGTCGACCGGGAAGGTTTCGCCGGTCAATGCGGATTCGTCGATCGACAGGCCACGCGACTCGAGGACTATGCAGTCGCCCGGGATGAGATCGCCACCGTCGAGGAGGGCGACATCACCTGGCACTATGCCGGCGAGCGGCACCTCCTGCGCCGTGCCGTCGCGCAGCACAGTTGCTGTGACCTGCACGACCGCCAGCAACGATTTCATCGCCTTGCCTGCGCCGCGCTCTTGCCAGAACCCAAGCAGGCCAGACAGAAGGATGATGACGAGGATGATTACGGCATCAGTCAGGTCGCCGAGCACCCCCGAGAGCACTGTCGCGGCCACGAGGATCAGCACGATTGGGCTCAGGAACTGGCGGGCGAGAAGGCGCAGGGCTGAGACATCGCGTTGCGTGTCGAGGGTGTTCGGCCCGGTCGCGGTGAGGGCCGCTGCGGCCTGCGCTGAGGTGAGGCCCTTCGGGGAAGAACCGAGCTGGGTTGCAATGTCGGTGGCGGGCAGGCTCCAGTAAGCGGCATCCGCAGCGGCGTTCATTCGCTCATTATGCGCCGAGACGGGCAGTTGTTCCTGCGCGCTGGCCGCTAGCCCAGATACCCCACCGAAAGGTCCCACAACTGCTCAGCTGCCGCCGGATCAACGGCGTAGCTAGCGAAGCCCGTCGTGCCTGGTGCGACGTTCGGGGCGGCCTCGGCGACATCCTCGAAATAGCGCCCGCCGATCTTGTGCAGCTGGGGTGAGGTCGCGACGTAGAGGGAGGTGGCGGCTCCCTGCTCTGGCGTCTTCCACTTGTAGTCGGTGGCATCCATCCGCGCCCAATCGGCGTCGGTGAGGTGGCGCTGCAGCGGAGTGCGAATGCCGCCCGGCATCGCCGCGTTGACGAAGATGCCATCGTCGTGCCAGCGGCGGGTGGCATCCACGGCAAATAGCGAGTTGGCGGTTTTCGACTGGCCGTAGGCGAGCCACGGGTCGTAGGCCCGACGCTCGAACATGATGTCGTCGAAGACGACGGGCGAGCGCAGGTGCGCGCTCGAGGTGACCGAAACGATGCGCGCGCCGTCGGCGGCAGCGAGTGCGTCGTGCAATCCGGTGGCCAGGGCGAAGTGGCCGAGATGGTTTGTGGCGAACTGCAGTTCCCAGTCGCCAGCGGTCCGCGAAAGCGGCGTCGCCATCACCCCGGCATTGTTGACGAGGATGTGCAGCGGCCCCGACCACGCGGCGACGAGGGCGGCGATGGAGGTGCGGTCGGAGAGGTCGAGTGGCGCGACGAAGACCTTGCCGTTTCCCGTCGACTCGGCGATGTCGTCGGCGACCGCGGCACCGGCTGTGGTGTCGCGCACGGCCAGGGTGACCGTCGCCCCGGCGAGCGCTAGTGCGCGGGCGGTCTCGACGCCGATGCCCGATGCGCCTCCGGTGACGATTGCCCGCTTGCCGGCGAGATCGACGTCAGCGACGACCTCAGCTGCTGTGGATTCTCGGGTGAACGGTGACGGGATGAGTGCGGGCATGAACAGAACGTTAGGCCCTGGAGAGTGCTCGAAGGCAACTCACGGCTAGCTCACGGCATCGTCTTGTCACGCCCACAGGCTCGGGGGCTTGCATCGCACTATGAATGAGACAGACCAGGTTGAGCCAGAGCCGAACCCCACAGTCGAGACGCCCGGCACCCAGGCGGGCTTCCTGCGACGGCACCGAGCCGGCGTCATCATCGGCTGCGCGACAGCGCTTGCCCTGGTAATCGCGGGCAGCGGTATCGCTGTCGGTGCGGGTATAGGGCGGCAGCTGGCGGCGGATGCCGCGAACCGCCAGCAGCCGTTCCAGCCCAGTTTCTACCAGGCGCAGGCAACGAGTGCAGTTCCCGCGACAGCTGCCCAGCAGGTCGGCGTGGTCACGGTCCTCACCACGCTCGACTATGAAGCGGATGCCCGAGCCGCCGGCACCGGCATGGTGCTGACCTCCTCTGGCGAGATCCTGACAAACAACCACGTCATCCAGGGCGCGACAACAATCCACGTCACTGTCGAATCGACAGGCGTGAACTACCAGGCCGATGTCGTCGGTTCAGACACGGTCGATGACATCGCCGTATTGCAGCTCGTCGATTCCTCCGGCGCGAAAGTCACTGGCCTGACACCTGCGAAGCTTGACTCGAGTGCTGTCGTCGCGGTCGGCGACGGGGTGACCGCCATCGGCAACGCGGGCGGCACCGGCGACCTGGTCGCCGCCGAAGGTAAGGTCGCTGCCACCGATAAGTCGGTCACGGTGCAGAGCGACGCCACCGGCCAGCCGGAAAGCCTGACCGGGCTCATCAGGGTGAGCGCCGACGTGGTGCCCGGTGACTCGGGTGGGCCGCTGCTGGATGCCCGGGGTGAGGCGATCGGCATGGTGACTGCCGCGTCATCCGGTGCCCGCAACGTGACGGGGTTCGCCATCACCATCGGCTCTGCGCTTACTGTCGCCCACCAGATCGAGTCGGGTGTCGCGAGCGGCAATGTGCGGATCGGGCTTCCGGCTTTCCTGGGCGTGAACCTCGACACGAAGTCGACCGGCACGACGATCCTCGGCCCGGTTGATGGTTCGGCCGCGGCATCCGCGGGTCTCGTTGCCGGCGACACGATCACCTCGGTCGACGGAACCGCGGTCACGACCGGTGATCAGTTGTCTGCCGCGATTGCGGCGCACGCTGTGGGCGACCAGGTGACTATCGGCTACACGGATTCCTCCGGTGCAGAGCAGTCAGTCGGGGTCACCCTCGGGGAGGGTCCTGCGGCCTAGCGCGGCACCCTCAGGTACGACGAAAGCCCGGCCGGGGAAGGCCGGGCTTTCGTCGTTTTTGGCTATTTGGTCTGCACCCAGTCGGGGCAGCCCGAGGTCTGGAAAAACTTGTTGTCGGCGGTGATTGTCAGTGTCGCGCCGGTGTTGGTGGTCATGGTGTTGCCGTCGCCGTCTTCAAGCGCCCAGGTGCAGCCGTCGGGCAAAGCCGAGGGCTTGCCTTTCAGCTCGTACTCGCCGACCGGGGCCGTCACGCCGACCGTGTAGTCGCCGGAACCCGCGAGGGTAACCAACGTGCCGTCGCTCGTGTCGTCGGTGTAAGCGTCACCCGTCTTGGTAGCGCTCGGGCTAGAGTCACTCGACCCGTCAGATGACGCTGTTGGGGTGTTGGTGGGGGTCGTGGTGCACCCGGCGAGCGAGAGTGCAAGGAGGGCGGCGGCAGCAAGGCCGAAAAAGGGAATACGAGTCATGTTCGGACTCTAGCGGGTGTAGGGCTGGCGTCAAGCGACCCGCCGAATCGCTGTCAGACCTTGGGCTTGGCTGGTGTTTCTGCCTCAATTAGCTGAGCGCCCGCATTGCTGGGTTCGGCAAGGCGCACGATCAAGATGATGGCGCCGACGATCGGCAGCAGGAGCCAGAACAGCTCGGTCCAGCGATAGCCGGCGTCGCGCAGCCGACGCACCGCGACAGCGAGGCTCGGCAACAGCACGACGATGCTCCACACTCCCGCGAGGCTGGCGAAGCCGGTGAAACCGGCGCGGTAGGTGCTGAACTCGAACATGTTGGGGTTCGAGGAGGGCGGCGTGAGTGCACCCAATGCCGCGTTCACCAGGAAACTGAACAGCGTGAACCACCAGAACTCAGGCCGCGACGCTCGACCTTCAAACTCGGCGAACTTGCGGAACACGGTCTTGATCGAGTCGAAGAACGTCACGGGGCAACTCAAGCACATCGAGCGCTGGGTGGGCTCCCGACCGACCCCGCCTCAAAGAACTGGAGTGCGCTTTCAGTAGGGCGCCGCACCTCTGCTAAACTCCCAAGGTTGCCGTCTAACGGCCGCGGATAAAGAGAGTTCGGGCATCCTGCCACGGACACCGCGCAACGAGGAGAAAGGGGATCACCTTATGGCTCTTGAAGCCAGTGTCAAGAAGGCGATCATCGACGAGTACGCTACCCACCCAGGTGACACGGGTTCCCCTGAGGTTCAGGTTGCGATGCTCACGCACCGCATCAAAGACCTCACGGAACACCTCAAGGAGCACAAGCACGACCACCACTCACGTCGTGGCCTGCTTCTGCTCGTCGGCCAGCGCCGACGCCTGCTGGG
>JBDUDZ010000053.1:0-11604 GCA_040002635.1 Rhodoglobus sp. | reverse complement strand
CAGGCACATCGAGCAGCCGGCAAAGCGCCACTCACCACCGAACTCTTCGACGATCTTGTCGATGCCCTCGGCCTCTGCCTCGATGCGCACCCGCGCCGAACCGGGAACCACCATCACGCGCACATTGTCGGCCTTCGTGCGGCCCTCGATGATGCTCGCGAAGGCCCGCAGGTCTTCGATGCGCGAGTTTGTGCACGAGCCCATGAACACGGCATCCACCCGGATGTCTTTCATCGGGGTGCCCGCGTCGAGATCCATGTACTCGAGGGCGCGCTCGGCGCCCGCACGATCGTTGGGGTCGGCGAATGACGCGGGGTCAGGCACGGTGCCGCTCAGCGAGACTCCCTGCCCGGGGTTTGTGCCCCAGGTCACGAACGGCTCGAGAGTGTTCGCGTCGAGGTAGACCTCGGCGTCGAAGACCGCGTCATCGTCGGTGGCGAGAGTGTTCCAGTAGGCGACCGCGTCATCCCAGTCCTGGCCCTCGGGCGCGTGTGCGCGGCCCTTCAGGTAGGCGTACGTGGTCTCGTCGGGGGCGACCATTCCCGCCCGGGCGCCCGCCTCGATCGACATGTTGCAGATCGTCATCCTGCCCTCCATCGAGAGCGAACGGATGGCGCTGCCGCGGTACTCGAGCACGTAGCCTTGCGCTCCGTTGGCCCCGATCTGCGCGATGACGGCGAGGATGATGTCTTTCGCTGTGACGCCCGGCCGCAGCTCGCCTTCGACGGTGACCGCCATCGTCTTGAACGCGTTCAGGGGCAGCGTCTGCGTGGCGAGCACGTGCTCGACTTCGCTCGTGCCGATGCCGATGGCCATGGCGCCGAACGCCCCATGCGTGCTGGTGTGCGAGTCACCACACACGACGGTGATGCCCGGCTGGGTGAGCCCCAGTTGCGGGCCGACCACGTGCACAATGCCCTGCTCGATGTCTCCCAGCGAGTGCAACCGGATGCCAAACTCCACGGCATTGTCGCGCAGCGTCTGGATCTGCAGGCGGCTCGTCAGGTCGGCGATGGGCTTGTCGATGGCCAGGGTCGGGGTGTTGTGATCCTCGGTGGCGATTGTCAGGTCGGGCCGGCGAACCTTGCGGCCCTCCTTGCGCAGCCCGTCGAATGCCTGGGGACTGGTGACCTCGTGCACGAGGTGCAGGTCGATGTAGATGAGGTCGGGATTGCCATCTTCGCCCTTGGCGACCAGATGGTCATCCCAGACCTTTTCGGCCAGGGTGCGGGGCGCCGGTGTGTTCGAGCCCTCGGTGCGGGGCGCGGAAGTAATGCTGCTCATGATGCTGTCCTTCTTCGATCAGACGTTTCGATCAGATGGGCCCGGCCGGCGTTCGCGTCTAAGTCAACGACGAATCTCCGCGACGAGGGGGCCAGGAAGACTAGGCCTCGTCGCGGCGGCGAAGAAGGAGTCGATCGAAATACATGGGCTCAGGCTAGCACTGCTGCGGTCGTTGATGATGGCTTAGCCGAAGCTGCCGAAGCTGCCGAAGCCACGCTGGCTCAGCCGTGCTCAACCTGGATCACGACATCGCCGAGTTCGAGATCGGCCCCTGCCGGAATCGCGACCCTCGCGCCGGGAAGCACCTCAATGGCTTCCCCTCCTGCGGGGACCACCCAGACCCCATTTGTCGAGTCGAGGTCTGTGACGTAGAGCACCCCATCGGCGACTTCGACGAGAGCATGGGTCTTCGAGAGCGATTTGGCGGGGTCGTCGATGCCGAGTGTCTTGCCTCCGGGAACAGTCGCGGTGGGATTCCGCCCGAGAAACAGTGCGGATTCGACGGCAACGGGCCCGGCAACCCCGGGGATGCCGAGGCGCCATGCCGACGCGGCATGACGGGACACGGAGATGCGGGTCTCGCCCGCGTCATCCTCTGTCTCGGCGGATGCCGTCGAGACGCTCGCGGCGGCAGGCGGTGCAGCAGGCGGCGGCTGAAAGTCTGGGATGCCCGGGCTCGCCGCGGCGGGCTGCGCTTCGGACGGCTGCGATGCCGGCTGTTCGGCCGGGTCTGCTTCAGGCGGAAGTGCGGGTGGAATGCCGGGAACCACCGGCACGAACACGATCTCGTCGTGCTCTGGACGCACAGTGCGCTCCGGCCGCGGGCGGCGCAGGGTGCTCGAGTCGGTGATGCCAGGCGGCAGCGTGATAAACCCGTCGTCAGCCACAGTGCACCCCCTCTCGTTTATTGCCCGAGCGAAATGCTATCTGAAACCGCTGAACGCGCTTCACAGTCGCGCCGCATCATGCAGCCAAGAAGTGTTAGCCGATGCGTGTCGGAGGGAGGGCGGGATCGATGACGACGGCTCCGGGGATAACCACGTCGTCCTGCGCCAAGAATGCCTGCTGCACGTTGTAGGCCAGTAGCGAAGCAACGCTGCGCTCTGTTTTCTCATCGGGGATTGCGAACCAGCCTCCCTCCGCCGGAAGGGACTTGGGGCGCACGAACTGGTTGCGCGACGTGTATGCAATGCGGTTCACGGTGCGCAGGGTGACATTGAGGGTGCGACGTGAAGGGCTCACGAACTTGTCGACCATCGTGAGCAGCGCGCCATTGGGCATGCGGAACTGGTAGACGGTGTCGTTCGGAAGGTATGCCGAGTGGAAGCGAAGGCTTTCAATGATCTGGTGGGCGATTTGCCGTGCGAGCGCGGGCCTGAGGCTGTGTGCCACCATCGCGACCGTTCGCGCCATATTTGAATCACCAATACCGGTCAGCCCAGCGGCGGGAGTAACCCCAGTCGACTCCCACGCACCAAGCGTGTTGCGGGCATGCAACCAATGCCACCCCACAAACCCTGCCGGCAACACAAGGGCGGCAACCGCGAGCGTGATGTTGTTGGTGCTGTTCGCGCGGTCGATTGTGTCAGGGGTGGCGCTCAAGCCCACCTGCCACCACACGCTGGGCATCACCAGGCCGATGACTGCGGGAATTGCAATAGCGAGTGCTCTACTCAGACCCAGTCGCCCCGGTCGGGTCGTGAGCCTGCGGACGCCGGATCGCCACCCGAAAAATGCCCCAACCACGAACAATATGCCTACCGAAAAGAACACGGCGAGCGGTATCGGATACCAGCCGAAGACATCTGTCGCAAATACCACAATCGGGTCAGGCAATCCATCTGTCAGGAACATCGCCGCGCTAATCAGCAGATTGCCGAGCAACAGAACCGAAAGAAGCAGTGGAACAACCGTGACCGATGCGGGACGGGGGAGGCTAGTTGGTCCATCGCCTTCAGCCATGTCGCACCTCTCCATAATTGTTGCGCGAGCGAGATGCTATCCGAAACCGCCGAGGGTGACTCACTGTCGCTTGTCGCACAGAGGAGCTCACTCCGAAACTGTGCCGGGGTGTCGCCAATAGGCGACCTGCACTATCGAGTCAAAGAACTCAAGCATGACCTCTTCGAGTTCTGCGAAGACTGTAGTGAAAACCAAGAGAATCACGCGCTTAGTGCCGGGGATCGTGAGCCAATACTCCGCCACGACCGTCGGCAGGTCGTCGATGCTGCCATCGATGTCGGTGACACGCAGCACCTGCACCTTGTGCGTGCGCAGCACTGTCGACTCGGCAATGTCGAACCGCACGGCGGTGTCAAGCGCGTTTCCTGCTGTCAACGCCAGGCCCTGCTCGAGCACGGCCATTACCGAGCTCGACGCAGTGCCTATCGCCGGCGTCATGCCTATCGGCGGAAGAAAGACTGTCACCGAGGCAGAAAGGGGCACATCTTCGATCACGTCCAGCGCGAGGTGCAGCGCCTGGCCATCGCCTTCGATCGCGAACTCGAGGGCTGCAAGAAACTGCTTTCGCAGATCATCGCGAACCTTTGCGCCGTTGTCGGCCTTCCCGACCTGGCGCTCGACGAGACGTCGAACGGATGCCCGCGCCTCATCCTTGTCGTGCAGCGGCACCTGCCACCACTGCCCGGGTAGGCGGAACCTTAGTTCTGGCAGCGCTTGCGTCAAAATCTCAGTCAACAGCGGGATCCGGTCGCGCGCCGTACCGAGCGGAGAGCGCCAATACGCCCACTGTGAGCACCCCGAGGTTGAGACGCCCCTCGATGGCGAGCGCTTGTTGAACGGGGGCGAGATCGACGCCATCGAGCGAGGCCATCGTGGCATCCTGGGGTTTGGGGCCGTCCACAGCCGAGATGGAGATGTGCCCTGGCGTAAACGATGAGGCCTGCCAGGTTGCCTTGAGCGCGGCGTCGATTGTCGCGGCGAGGGAGGTCGGGCTCACGTCATCCACATAGAGCTTCACCCGCAGGCTGCGCGCCCCCACTCCCGCGATGGCCACATTTACGAGTGATCCCGTGACTGTAGGCACCGCTTCTACTGCCGCAGCGATCGAAGCTCTGATCTCGTCATTTGACGGCGCCTTGGGGCCTGGAGCGCATCCCACCAGCAGTCCGGGAATTGCTGCGGATGCGATGACAGCCCCCATGATCCGCTGACGGCGCGTGTTCACGCGGCCGCTCCCAGCATCGGGTCGGTCGACAGCAGCGGAACCGGCTTTTCAGCACCCTCATAGACATGCACATGCTCATTGTTGCTGAAGAACATTGCCTGCTCCGCCTTGATCGCCTGCACCTTGGGATCAGTCGAGCCATCCACGTAGATGGCGGCCGTCTCGGTGTAGGCGTCGCCGTCGTGGGGGCTGCGCTCCGACCCGTCGATGACTGGCGGCTTGCCAGTGTTCGGATCATTCTGCTGGTCAACGGTGATCGTGGTCCAGTTATTTCCCTCGTGACCCTGTGCAAATATCGGCCCATCGAGGCTGGCGACCGGTTCGCCGGTGTGCTGCACTGAGATCACGGAGACGCTGTCAGGGATCCGCATCGCATCGATCGGGGCACCTGACACGTACAGTGCCTGGATGTTGAACGGGCTGCTGGGATCAGAGGCCATCCGCCCGGCGAGAATCCCACCCTGGCTCCACCCGATGAGCATGACCGGATCGTCAGGCCCAATCCCCGCCGTTAGCATCGCTTGGATGACTGCCCGCTGGTATGCCGCCTGCTGCGATGGTGTCAGCATCAGGGCGAGGTTGGAGTCGAGGTCGTTCATCGCTCCCCGATCACCCTCTGGCTTTGTGCCGCCGAAGAACGGGTCGGCCTCCTGCCAGTCCTGCGTGCTGGGCAGTGTGACGCGCCAACCCACGCGGTTGCCATTAGCGTCAAGCACTTCAACGATCTGAACGACTGTGCTGTTTTCGGCACCCGCTGCGTCTAGATCGACATCTACACCCATCGCGGTGGCGTAAGGGTTCTGAGAGGAGGACGGCTTTTCTAGATCAGTTCTGTCTACCTCGGTCATTTTCGGTGTGGGCCGCAGCGGCTCTTTCGCGATGCGCGCGGCGATGAGCGTTGACAGTCCTCCGATAAGGGGAAGCACGAGGCCCGGTGCGATGATTGCAGCGATCCAGAACTCGAGCGGCAAATTCGCCATGATCTCCGGGATCATGACGATCACCGTCCAGATATAGGTGACGGCTGCTACGAACTGGTCGACGAAGTGTTGCAGCGACTCCACGACGGCGACGAATATGTCGCCCAGCCATCGGCCGATTGCCTGCATAAAGTCGGGAAGCGAATTGACCCACGCATCCACGTAGTCGCCGACTGTGTCGTTCATCGCCCCGAGTACGGGAGTTATGGCCTCAATTGCTGACTTTGCCGCAGTATCCCGGTAGACCACAGCGCGCTGGTAGTCGGCGATGGCGGTGGCAGCAGAACCCTCGATCTCAGCAATCTGATGCCCGATTACCGTTCGGTCGTGGTTGATGTCGGGGATCTTGCTCGGTGTTGAGGGCATCAACATCTCAAGCTCGAAGTCGTCCTGCAACTGCTGCCGGCGATGGAGATACCAGGGAAGCTGGTTCTCTGCACCGTTGTGGTGAGAAATGGCAGCGATCGCGGAATCCTGGGCGTCGTGAAGTCGCACGGAATATTCGCCGAGGGCGTTAGCCGTGGTCTCGTACCGCGGGTGAGCCTTGAGGATAGCTGTGCCGGCCGCGGCCGAGCGTTCGGCCAGTTGGGTTACAGATTTGCCCTCGCCGGCTATTTCATCAGCGAAGGAACGGAGCCGGCGAGACGTAGCAAGAATTGCATCGGCGATGTTGCCGTAACGGTCAGAGTAAGTGCGCAGCGCGGTCGGATCCCCGGGCAGCGGTGTCAAGGTCGTCATCGTCCGCCACCACCGCCGCCGCCGCCACCGCCGCCTGACGAGTGGTTAGGACGGTAGTTGCTGACTACCGTGCTCAGTTCCTGGTCGAGCTCCACCATAGTGTCGTGAATGCTCTTCGTCGCCTGGGCGATGTAGTCAAGCTCTTCGAGCAATTCGTGGCGCCGCAGGTTCCACTGTGTGGCAAAATCGCGCACGGTATTGGCCAGTTGGTCATGGCCGACCAGCCCGGCAACCGCCTGGCTAAATTCTTCTGCCTCGTCGAACTCTCGCCTTACCGTGTGCATCGTCCGCTGAAGCGCTTCGAGCCGCTCTAGGTCAATCGAGATGTCGGCCACGTGGGGGGCTCTATACCTCGATAGGCACCGGCGCGGGCCAGCGGATCGTGTTGATGACGGCGTCGAACAGCCCCAGCATCTCTTCTTCGTATTCCGCGTACGCGGTAGAGAAGGTCATGAGTGCGATGCGGTTCGGGTTCGATGCGGCCAGCCAGTAGTCGGCCTCGAGGATCTCGAACGTCTCCTCAACGTGATTTTCCCCTTCGCCCTCGCTGGCATGGGTCTGGCGGCGCCAGGTCTGGCGAACGGCGTGGATTGCGCCGTCCTCCAGTTCGCTTCGCGTCTCGGTGACGCGCTCGTCTGGGGTCTTAGCCGCCTGATCGAGCACGGTGCTGAGCTCTTTGATACCCAGCGCGGCAAAATCAGTAGATTCGATGTCTGGCTGGAAGACGGTGAGCCACGCGGGCAACGGAACGCCTTTGGTCAGTTCGAACGCGACGTAGAGATCCGATGCGCCGCCTTCGCGCGCGAGGTCGGCGGCCGTCTGGAATCGGTCGCGTAGATCGGCGCGCATAGGAGCGAGATCGTCGCGTCGATTCGTGGCCGCTTCGGCGATCTTTCGGATCGACCGACGGCTCGACGCCTCGCTGGACAGGTCGACCCTGCCCCAGCTTCCTGGCAGTACAAACCGCGGAATCGGTGTGGCGCTCACAGTTGCTCCTGGTCAATGTCTGCGCCGTGGCCCGACACGATGCTAACGAGATATTCAGCGATGTCGTCGAATAGAGCCAGGTTCTGGGTAACGAGATAGAACTCAACGAGTTTGTTGGTGCCCGACAGGAATAATGCCACAACTGCGCGCTCAAGCGCCGGATCGATGAGGCCCTCCGCGTCTTCATGAAGAGTGAAGTCGTGCACGATCAGTGCCGTGCCGACGGCCAACTCTCGCTCGCTGACTGTGCGGTTGACCACCCTGATCTCTGGATCGCCATGCTGACCGTCAGCGATCCGTGCCCGGTAGTCGTCGATCGCGGAAGGGCCAACGAGGCTCACCCGGGTCGAGAGCAACGCGTCAACTGCTCCTGACGAGGGATCCCGCACCAAAGCCCAGCTGTTGCGCTGCCCCGGAGCCAATTCGCGAGAGAGTGCCGTGACAGCCTCCAGGCCGCGGCGCAGCCCGTCAGCAGCCGGGTCCTCCACATTGAGCGCCTCGACAAGGTCGTGGATGACGCTTGCCGCGTCTTCATCTGCCGTCGGGAGGACTCGCCACGCAGCATCAAAACTCACTGTGTAGTCGTTCGAGGTTGCACTCATCACGACGGCACTCCAAAGAATGCACCAATGTTGTTGTTTTGGTCATTCGTGGCCGAGTTGTAATCACCCATCGCACTCTGGATATCACCAAAAGCACCGCCAAGGCCCAGGGTTGCCGCGCTGCCAGCCGTGTCTAGGAGGGCACCACCGAATTCGGAGGCACTCGGCGCGCTGACCGCGCCCCATGGTGAACCGCCGGCACGATTGTCGGTGCCGATCTGTTCTGCACCGAAATTCAGCAGGCTCGCAGTCGAGTTGACGACCAGCTCCTTGCCCTTGTCGATAAGGGCCTCCTTGCCGCTGATCTCCAGTACGACGCCAGCCTCTTTCACCGTGAGCTTTGAGGCCGCGCTAAAGCCCGAGCCGACCTTGGCCATCGAAGCGCCGAAGCCGGTCAGTGCGCCTGGCTTGAACGCGCCACCCATCTTGGCGGTGATAATGCTTGCCGCGACATTGATCGTGTCTCCGAGCACTCGCCCGAGCGTTTCTTTACCAAGGCTGAACAGGGCGAGTGAGCACAACAGAATCCCGACGCTCAGCGCGATGGACGCGATAGCCAGCGCGGCGGCCAGCGGCGCGAGAACGGGCACGAAGATCGCGAGGATCGTAACGATCAGAGAGATGATGTCGACGATGCTCTTGATGATCTCGAGCACGGCACGCAGTTTCTGCAGGATCGGCGTCAGGTACTTCTGCGCCAGGTCGTACAGAACCTCCCCCGCACCCTGAACAGCCTCGAAGAAGTTGTCATTGAGGCCCGCACGTTGTGATGCCTCGTTTAAGCCGGCGACGGCCTGAAGCACTGCGCGGCGCTTGTCTTCGACCGCAGTGTTGTACTGGCCGATCGCCTGGTGGTATTCAGAGGTGTAGTGGTTGACCTTGGTATTTGCGGCGACCAGATCAGTCGCTTTGGATGGGTCGACCAACACCTCAAGCTGCAGCTCCTTCTGGTGCCTGCGCCAGTACCGAGCATTGTCGTTGTTGGTGATGATGTAGTGAATGGCGTTCTGCGCGTGGGTCTGGGCGGCAGACAGTGCGCTTTGGTACGCGAAGTACGTGGCGCCGGCGCCCTCATAGCGCTCGGCCACCTTGAGCGTGTCTGAGTAGGCCTCGTTCGCTTTGTCGCGCACCTGATCGACAGCAAGGCTTATTGTGATGCTGTCGTTGGCCAGGGCCCGCAGCTCCTTGGCCGCATCGCGGAGAGCCTCGGCGGTCGCGGTGTAATTTGTCGCAAATCTCCTGATGAGCTCTGGGTCGCCCGAAATCGGACCCGGTACTGGATTGTCAAAGATATCTTCGAACATGATTAACCGGCCTTCCTAGGGCACTGGAGTCGGGCCGGGTGAAGGCTTAGGGGTGGGCGGGGCTTTGAGGCCAGCGGCGAATTTCTCGTCTACCTGGCTCAGTTGGTGCTGAATGTTCTTAACCGAGTCACGAAGCCAGGTCAGCCGATCGCGGATGTCAAAGCGATGCTTGTTCCACGAATTGCCAAAATCGATCGCGTGCGCACTCAGGGTGCCGTCGCCGACAGCCACGGCAAGGGCGGCTGTCGCTTCGAACTCGCGGCCGATGACGGCAAGGGCTTTGTTCAGCTCTTCTTCGAGAGCAGCGAGGTGGTCGTAGTCGACCTTCATCTGTTCTGAGGATCCCACGGGATTTCCTGTCTGGTCGCGGTGCGGAGTGGAGCGGTAAGGCGGGTGCGGATGGCTCCCGCTTGCGCGGGAGCCATCCAGAGATCACTAGCCCTTGATCGCGGAAGCGAGGCCTTCGTCGGTCTGCTGCAGTGTGTCCGCGGCCGAAACGAGGAACTTGCTCAGGCCCTCGAGGCCGTTGATCGCGTTGCGGGTACCAGTCGTGAACTGCTCGAACGAGTCGCGGTACGCGGCTGAGGAGTGCTCGGCCTGGAAGCCGTTTGCCGTCAGGCTGTCGACAAGGTTGCTGAGTTCGATCAGCTTGTGGTCGAGGTCACCCTGCCCGGCGGTGAGGCGCTGTGCGACCTGGCGGAGTTCGTCGTAGGTGACGTTGAGGTTAGCCATTATGTTGCTCCTTCTTGTTGTCCCCGCTTCGAGGAGCGGGCTAGTGGTTCAAAGATAGCCAAAGACGTGAGAATACGTCGATGGGCACCCCTCCCCATGGTCTCCGGTCAGCCTGCATCGACGATCGGAAGCTGAACCCGAGTGGCCCGGCCGCGCGCGATGAAGTACCCGCGTCCGGCCGGAAACTCGCTGCGCGAAACCCGTGGAATCGCAGTCTTGAGAATTGTTTCTCCCTCAATGCCATCTGGCTGGATGAGGAATCCGGTGCGCCCAGACTTCATCTCGCCCAGAAGCGGCCACGATGACCCCCATTGGCTTGTTTCTGATTCGGCGATGATGAAGTGGTCAGAGCGCTTTACGGCCTTAATAAGCTCCACAAGCGGGCCATCGGCCGGCGTGCTGAGGAAGTCGGCAATCTGCTCGACAACTATCACCACGCGCCCCTTTGTCTTCGGATCGGCAACTACCGCCGCAAGCTCCTTGGCGAGCCCCGAAGCGTCATCGACGTTAGTGGCAGTGGCTTTCCATCCGGATGCCGCAGCAAGCTGCGACCGCGCGTTGCCGATGTAGTACCGCGAGACGCCCTCCACGCCGAGGTCGATCGAGCGCACAAGCCACGCAAGAGCGTTGCTGCGACCGCTCGCCGGGGGGCCGGCGAGTACGAATGCACCGGAGGGCTCAAAGCCGACAGGAGCGAGCGTGTCATCAGAAATACCCAGTGCGGGCATCCCGTCGACCAACTTCGGAAGGCTAGATGATGCGATCTCAGAGCCGAGAACACCGACCTGGGCGGCCGGCGCACGACCGTTGCGCTCCATCGCCTCGCCGAGCGCTTCAATTGCTTTCGACTGTTCGGCAACGTTGGGATTGCCCCCGACTATCGCGATCTGCGTCTCCATGCCGTCGACCAGGGCACGGCCGGGAGGCGATGCCGGGCCGAGCACATCATTCGGCATGTCGAGTAGCACATAAGAGCTCTCGTCTGCGAGACGGTGCACGATCTTGCGCTGGATCGTGGAACTCACCGACGTGGGAACACTCCCGGGTCGGTCCGCGGTGATCGCCACGTGCATGCCCAGCGCGCGACCCTCGCCAAGAATCTGCTGGAAAACGCCGTACCAGGGCACCCGGCTCGATCCGGTCTCGAAGTCGTTGCGGAACGACGGGAAGTTGTCGACGAGCAGCAGGATGCGGCGTTCATCGGGCGCGTTCGCATTGCGCCGGTAGTCAACGATGTTTCCCGCGTTCACCGCGGAGTAACGAGTCGAGCGGTCGTCAAGGGTGTCACGCAGCATCCGCAGCAGACGGATGACCCGCTCGGGGTCGTCCCCGCTCACCACAGAACCAACGTGCGGCAGCTTCTCGAGCATCTTCAGGCCACCGGTGCCGAAGTCGAGGCCGTAAACGTCCACTGGGCCACCACGCGGTGTGATTCCCGCGGCCGCGGCGAGCGTGCGCAGCGTAACTGTCTTGCCGGTTCCTCCAGCACCATAGATAGCGATATTGCCATCGGTATCGGGCCGGAAGAAGACCTCATCCTGCAGCTGGCGCTCGGGAACATCGCTGACACCGAGCACGAGCTCTGTGTCAGTACGCTGGCGCATCTTGGTCAGGTCGAATACGCGCGCAAGGTCATCCAGCCACGGCCGACGAGGTGCCGGCAGCTTGATCGACGCGGCGGCGGCGATCAAGTTCGCGACGAGCCGCGCCTGATCGGTGGGGCCTTGCTCGCCAGCACCGGGAACGGCCTCGACCTTGCCGCCGGGAGTCTCCCAGGGCTGCTCGGCGCC
>JBDUDZ010000052.1:0-11775 GCA_040002635.1 Rhodoglobus sp. | reverse complement strand
CGCAACCAGGCGAACACGATCCTCAAGGAGGTTCGTTTCCGCCTCAAGATCGATACCCACGACTACGAAACCAAGCGCAAGCGTGCCGAGGGCTTCCTCGGTGCCGGCGACAAGGTCAAGGCGATGATCCTGTTCCGCGGTCGTGAGCAGTCACGTCCCGAACAGGGTGTGCGCCTCCTTCAGAGATTTGCCGAGGATGTCGCAGAATTCGGTTCTGTCGAATCGACTCCGATGATCGACGGCCGCAACATGGTGATGGTCATCGGCCCGCACAAGAACAAGGCAACTGCCAAGGCTGAAGCTGACGCGCGCAAGGCGGCAAACAAGCCGGCTCGCACCGCGGCACCGGCAGGCGAGGCCCCGCAGGCGAAAGCTCCCGCGACTCCCAAGGTCGAGGCAGCGCCGGCGAAAACTGCCGCGACAAAAGAAGATGTAGCGCCAAAGGCGGAGGCGGCACCGAAAGCGACGCCTGCACCCAAGTCGGAAGTCGCACCTAAGGCAGAAGCGCCGGCCAAGGCAGAAGCGCCGGCCAAGGCCGAGGCTTCGGCACCCAAAGATCTTCCGGCGGCAGCGCCGGTCGCGGCATCACCCGCAAAGCCAGCGACGCCAAAGCCGGCAACCCCGGCAAAGGCGACTCCGGCGGCACCGGCGAAGCCCACCAAGACAGCCACAACGAAAACAGAGGAATAAAGGATGCCTAAGCAGAAGACGCACTCCGGTGCGAAGAAGCGCTTCAAGCTCACCGGTAGCGGCAAGGTCATGAAGCAGGGCGCGGGCATGCGCCACAACCTTGAGGTCAAGAGCGGCAAGCTCAAGCGCCAGCTGAACGCCGAGCAGGTTCTTGCTCCGGCCGACGCCAAGACGATCAAAAAGCTTCTGGGCAAATGACAAGCGTGAGCAAGTAAGGGTCAGGACAAGAAAATGGCAAGAGTAAAAAGGGCGGTAAACGCCCACAAGAAGCGTCGCGTTATCCTCGAGCGCGCCAAGGGTTACCGCGGCCAGCGTTCGCGCCTGTACCGCAAGGCCAAGGAGCAGGTCACTCACTCCCTCGTCTACGCATACCGTGACCGCCGTGCGCGCAAGGGTGACTTCCGTCGCCTGTGGATCCAGCGCATCAACGCGGCCTCGCGCGCGAACGGCCTGACCTACAACCGTCTAATCCAGGGACTGAACCTGGCCGGCATCGAGGTTGACCGTCGCATCCTGGCTGACCTCGCGGTCACCGAGCCCGCCACGTTCGCGGCGATCGTCGCGACCGCGAAGGCAGCCCTTCCCGCCGACACGTCGGCACCGAAGGTGTCCGCGTAACCACTAAATACACACTCGGCCCCGGGAGAGATCCCGGGGCTGTTGTGGTTAACGAAGTCGCAGAATCCTTCGGCGCTGGCGTCGCGGCGAAGCTGGCGTCGTGTTCGAACCTCATGCTCACGCGCTTAGGCTTGACCCATGATCGATAACCCGCGCTCCCCGCGCGTGCGCGCTGTGGCGAAGCTGGCCAAGCGCGAAGCGCGCGCCGAGACCGGGCTCTTTCTCCTCGAAGGTCCGCAGGCAGTAAGTGAAGCCCTGGCTTTCCGGCCGGAACTCATCGTCGAGCTGTTTGCGACTCCTACTGCCCTTGATCGCTACGTCGACATTGCTCGAGGCGCGAGCGAGGCTGGAGTCGAGCCCGAATTTGTTTCGGAGCAGGTGCTTGATGCCATGGCAGACACTGTCACTCCGCAGGGGATAGTCGCGGTCTGCAGGCAGTTTCCCACCTCGCTCAAAGACATATTCGGCAATGAACCGAAGCTCATCGCGATCCTCGAGGAAGTGCGCGATCCCGGTAACGCGGGAACAATCATCCGCGCGGCCGATGCCGCAGGCGCCGACGCCGTCATCCTCACCGGGCGAAGCGTCGACCTCTACAACCCGAAGGTTGTGCGCGCGACTACGGGGTCGCTCTTCCACGTTCCTGTCGCGATGAACGTCGAATTGGAGTCTGTTGTCGAACGGGCCAAGAGCGCTGGCTTGCAAGTCATCGGGGCAGATATCAAGGGCACCGACCTCCTGGCCGCTCGCAATGCCGGAGTGCTCACGGCACCCACCGCCTGGCTTTTCGGCAACGAGGCTCGCGGGTTGAGCGAGGAACACTACGCACTGGCCGATCGGGCGATCACTGTGCCCATCTACGGCCACGCAGAGTCGATGAATCTCGCGACCGCAGCCTCAGTGTGCCTCTACGAGAGCGCGTTCGCGCAACGCTCCACCTGAGCCCCAACTAAACTCGGTGCTTGTGCCAGACTCGACCCCCATCACCGAACCGGCAGTAGCCGCCGCGCAGGATGCCGCGATCGCGGCCATCGCATTGGCCGCAACAATGAGCGACCTCAGGGCGGTGCGCACAGCGCACGCGGGCGAGGCTTCGCAGCTGGCGTTGTTCAACGCGAGCCTCAAGTCGGTGCCCGCAGACGAGCGTGCGACCGCCGGCAAACTCGTCGGCGCGGCCCGGGCGGCAGTGGGGCAGGCTCTCGCGTCCCGCGAAGCAGAGCTTGCGGTAGCCGAGGAATCGGTGCGGCTTCGCGAGGAAGCGCTGGATGTCACGGCCGTCCCCTCGCGCTGGCGCCAGGGTGCGCGGCATCCGCTCGCCCTACTCATGGAAACCATGGGCGACATCTTCGTGGGGATGGGCTGGGAGATTGCGGAGGGGCCAGAGCTCGAGAATGAGTGGTTCAACTTCGACGCGATGAACTTTGACGAAGACCACCCGGCACGGGCAATGCAGGACACGTTCTTCGTTGATCCTGTCGACTCGCACCTGTTGTTGCGCACGCATACCAGCCCCGTTCAGATCCGCTCGCTTCTCGAGCGCGAACTTCCGGTCTACGTCGTGGCGCCCGGCAAGGTTTTTCGCACCGACGAGCTCGATGCGACACACACGCCGGTGTTCCACCAGATCGAAGGCCTTGCCATCGACCGGGGCCTCACTATGGCAAACCTGCGCGGCACCCTCGAGCATCTCGCGCGCGCGATGTTCGGCGACGAAGCGACGATTCGCCTGCGACCCAACTATTTCCCTTTCACCGAGCCGAGCGCCGAAATGGATGTCTGGCAGCCAAACGCGAAGGGCGGCGCGCGCTGGGTGGAGTGGGGCGGCTGCGGCATGGTCAACCCGAACGTGCTGCGCGCCGCGGGAATCGACCCGGACGAGTACCAGGGCTTCGCGTTCGGCATGGGCATCGAGCGCACGCTGCAGTTCCGCAACGATATGAACGACATGCGCGACATGGTCGAGGGCGATATCCGGTTCTCCCAGCAGTTCGGAATGGTGGTCTGAGATGCGAGTTCCAATCTCCTGGCTGCGCGAATTCGTTGATGTCCCTGCTGAGGCGACCGCCGACGATGTTCATGCTGCGCTGGTGCGAGTGGGTTTCGAAGAAGAGGATGTCCATCGTTTCGACGTCACGGGCCCGGTAGTCGTCGGGCAGGTGCTCTGGTTCACCCCGGAGCCGCAGAGCAACGGAAAAACTATCAACTGGTGCCAGGTGGACGTCGGGGAGAAAGAGCCTCGCGGCATCGTCTGCGGCGCCCACAACTTCGCTGTCGGCGACAAGGTCGTGGTGTCGCTGCCGGGCGCCGTGCTTCCGGGGCCGTTCCCCATCGCCGCCCGTCAGACCTACGGCCATACCTCCGATGGCATGATCGCGTCGGCGCGCGAACTCGGACTCGGCGACGAGCACAGCGGGATACTGCTTCTAAAAGACCTCGGGCTCGATCCTGAACTCGGCACCGATGCGAAAGCACTGCTCGGTCTTGACGACGTCGCGGTCGAGGTCAACGTCACCCCCGACCGCGGCTACGCGTTCTCGATCCGCGGCATCGCGCGCGAGTATGCGAACTCGACCGGAGCGGCGTTCCGCGATCCCGCCGCCGAGGTGACGCCATTCGAGGCCTCAGGTTTCTCGGTGACTGTTAATGATGACGCACCGATTCGCGGTAATTCCGGAGTGAGCGTCTTCATGAGCCGCGTAGTGCGTGGTGTCGACCCGAGCCGGCCTACGCCGCCGTGGCTGGTGTCGCGGCTGTTGCTTGCTGGCATTCGCTCGATCTCGCTCGTTGTCGATATCAGCAACTACGTCATGCTCGAGTTGGGGCAGCCCAACCATGTCTACGACCTGGAGACCCTGAAGGGCGGATTCACAATCCGTCGCGCGACAGCGGGGGAGAAGTTCGAGACCCTCGACGGCCAGGTACGCACCCTCGATGTGCAGGACCTGCTCATCGATGACGCGAACGGGCCGGTTGGCCTTGCCGGAGTCATGGGAGGCGCCGCGACCGAAGTCAGCGACTCGACCACGAACGTGCTCGTCGAAGCGGCGATCTGGGATCCTGTGACGATCGCACGCACCGCGCGCCGTCACAAATTATGGAGCGAAGCGGCTCGCCGCTACGAGCGGGGAGTCGACCCAAAGGTCGCTGCCCCGGGCGTTGCTCGGGTCGTGCAGCTGCTCGAGCAGCTCGCGGGCGGCACTGCAGACCAGCTTGGTTCGAGCTGGGATGTCTCGGTCGCCCCCACCCCGATCAACGTTCCCGATCACTACATCGGTAGCGTCATCGGGGTGGAGTTCTCCGCTGACGAAGTCACAAATTCGCTCGAGGCTATCGGGGCCGCTGTCGCGGTGTCTGGCGACGGCTGGAGTGTTACCCCGCCCACCTGGCGCCCCGACCTCGATGACAAGTCGACGCTCGCCGAGGAGGTTGCTCGCATCGTTGGCTACGACCGGATCCCCAGCGTTCTCCCCGTCGCGCCACCGGGAACCGGCCTGACCCGTGAGCAGCGTCTACGTCGTTCGACGGCAAACGGTCTTGCTGCGGCAGGCCTGACCGAGGTGCTCGCCTATCCCTTCGTCTCGCAGGCGTCCAACGACCTGTTCGGCTCGCCCGTCGCGGGCAAGGTTCCCGCAATAAAGCTGGCCAATCCGCTCGACCCTGATGCCGCCTTCCTGCGCACGTCGCTCTGGCCTGGCCTCATCGCTATCGCTCGTCGCAACCTGTCACGCGGTCTAACGGATCTCGCGCTTTACGAGCTCGGTACCGTCGTGCAGCCCGTGGCGGGCACCGCGTATGGATCCGCCGCGTTGCCGGTGGGCAATGCCCGCCCCTCCGAGGAGGTGCTCGACGCGCTGCGCGCGAGCATTCCCGCCCAGCCATGGCATGTCGGGGCACTGTTTCTTGGCGACACAGTCACAAAGCAACCAGGGCAACCCGCGATCAGCGGCGGCCTCGCCGACGCTCTGGATGCCGCGCGCCAGGTTGCTGCTCTCATCGCGGCCCCGCTGACCATCGCGACGGGCTCTCATCAGGCTCTTCACCCAGGGCGCACCGCGGAGTTGCGAGTCGGCGACCGAGTCGTGGGGTACGCCGGAGAGTTGCTGCCGTCGATCGCGGCCGACCTCGACCTGCCGCGAATCGTTGCATTGCTTGAGCTTGATCTCGACGCGCTTCTCGAACTGGCGACGACGCATGTCTCGTCGACGGCGATTGCAAGCCTTCCGGCTGCCACCCAAGACGTCACGCTGGTGGTGCCGGAATCGGTCCGCGCGGGAGAACTGCTTGCCGTGCTCCTCGAAGGCGCAGGCGACCTGCTGGAACGTGCGACTCTCACTGACGACTATCGCGGCACCGGAATCCCGGATGGCAGCAAGGCGCTTACCTTCGCGCTGCGTTTCCGTGGTGCCGATCGCACCCTCACCCAGGCCGAGGCCACCGAGGCCAAGACCGCGGCGGTAGCCCTCGCCGCCTCTCGCCTTGGAGCAACCCTCCGCGAGTAGTCCGGAGTTTGCTTTCTCGCGAGACAGTGAAGGGCGGGTGGCCTGAGGCCACCCGCCCTTCACCGTCTGAGCCGCATCGGGGCTGAAAACGAACGAGCTACTTCGTTCCGCCACCCAGCAACCCGCCAAGCAGGCCGCCCACGACAGATTGGGTCTCCGGGTTGGCAAGGAGACCGCCCAGGAGCGATCCGATGTCGCCACCAGTGGAGGCCGGAGCCGAGGCCTTCGGCTGGGCGGCAGCCTTCGAGCCGGTGAGCTGCTGCGCGAGGTAGGCGAGCACGATGGGGGCGATGATCGGCAGCAATTGCGCGACTATCGGGCCCAGGTCTACGCCGCCCGAGCTCTTCGTAGCGGCAGCTGCAACCACTTGGTCGGTCTTGCCGCCGAAGACGTGGTTCACAATCTTCTTGCCGTCGGCAGTGTCAATGTCGTCGAGCTTTGTCGATTTGCCAGCGTGGCTGGCGGCAGCTGTTTCGATCGACTTCGATCCACCAGCGCTGGCATTCGCCGCCATACCGCCGACAATGGCGGGAACAGCAACTGCGACGGCCGCTTTCGCAACGCTCGGGTCGATCCCCAGCTTCGTTGCGATGTCGTCGATCGGGATCAGGTTGATCAGGCCATCAAGGTCGGACATGACTACTCCTTTTATCTGATGGATCTCAGGCGAGCATCCACTGGCACTAAGGGTAGCGATTCGCGCGTTGCCGCGGGTGGCGAGTACGCTCGATCACGTGACCGCCATCCGCAGCACCCGCGCCAGCCTCGAGCTGGTCGCTGATGTGCAGCGACGCGGTACTTCAGAGCGACGATAGGCGGTTCCTAGCGCCCACGACCGCGCCGTAGATGGCAGTGGGTCGCGCGAGCCGCCGCCTCATCCATCGTCCCTCTTCCCTAAGGTTGTTCCATGTCTCTATCGGTCGCCGTGGCGGGTGCCAGCGGTTACGCCGGTGGCGAGCTGCTCCGCCTGCTCTCCGCCCACCCCCAGTTCGACGTGACGACTGTCACCGCGTTCCAGAACGCGGGCCAGCCACTTGTCGCGCTGCAGCCGCATCTGCGCTCTCTCGCCCACCTTGAGTTGAAGCCGACGGATGCCGCCACTCTCGCCGGCCACGACGTGGTGTTTCTCGCGCTGCCGCACGGCAAGTCCGGCGAGGTCACAGCCGAGCTGCCGGAGGGCACTCTCGTCATCGACTGCGGAGCCGACCATCGGCTTACTAATGAGTCGGACTGGAAGCAGTTCTACGGTGGCGAATACTTCGGCGCGTGGGACTACGGGATGCCCGAGCTCCTGCTGCAGGGCGGCGGAACGCAGCGCGTCAACCTGAAGGACTCGAAGCGGATCGCGGTGCCGGGATGCAACGTCACGGCGATCACGCTGGGGCTCGCGCCGGGCATCCGCTCGCACACCATCGAGGCCGACGACCTCGTTGCAGTCCTCGCTGTCGGTCCCACGGGAGCCGGCAAAAGCCTGCGCACCGACCTTCTCGCCGGCGAAATCCTCGGCTCGGCGTCGGCCTATCAGGTCGGGGGCGTGCATCGCCACAATCCGGAGATTCGGCAGAACCTTGCGGCAGCCGGGGCGGTAGGCGTGAGCGTGTCGTTCACGCCCGTGCTTGTTCCGATGGCGCGGGGGATCCTCGCGACATCCACCGCCAAACTCGCCAAGGGCGCGACCGCGGCGACAGTTCGCGACGCCTGGGAACAGGCCTACGCCGATGAGCCATTCGTGCAACTGCTGCCAGACGGGCAGTTTCCGCGCTCGGGCGACACCGTCGGTGCCAACACTGTGCTGATCGGCCTCGCTGTTGATGAAGCTGCTGGCCGGGTGGTCGTCGTGAGTGCGCTCGACAACTTAGTAAAGGGAACTGCCGGCGCCGCGATCCAGTCCGCGAACATTGCGCTGGGTTTCGAGGAGACGACGGGCTTGACCATGGACGGGGTGGCGCCATGAGCGTGACGGCAGCGAACGGCTTCGAGGCCGCAGGTGTGGCCGCGGGTCTCAAGACCAGCGGAGCGCTGGATCTTGCGCTCGTCGTGAATCGCGGCCCGCTGCAGAACGCGGCAGCGGTGTTTACCAGCAATCGCTCGAAAGCCAATCCAATTATCTGGTCGCAGCAGGTGATTGCCGACGGCATAGTTTCTGCGGTCGTGCTCAATTCGGGCGGCGCGAACTGTTTCACCGGGCCTCAGGGTTTCCAGGTCACCCATTCATCGGCCGAAGCCGTGGCCACCGAACTCGGTGTTTCCGCCAGCGATGTGCTTGTCTGCTCCACCGGGTTGATTGGCGATCAGCTGCCGCTTGACAAGATTCTGGCCGGGGTGGCGGCCGCTGCTGCGAATCTCGGCGACCACGGCGACGACGCGTCGCTGGCGATCATGACCACGGATTCCACACCGAAGCGCAGCATCCGCCAGGGCAACGGCTACACGGTCGGCGGCATGGCGAAGGGCGCGGGGATGCTCGCTCCGGGCCTCGCGACGATGCTCGTCGTCATTACGACTGATGTCGTGCTCTCCAGTGCCGAACTCGACATCGCGTTGCGCCAGGCGACGCGGGTGAGCTTCGACCGGCTCGACTCTGATGGCTGCATGTCGACGAACGACCAGGTGTCGTTGCTGGCATCAGGGGCATCGGGTGTCGAGCCGAGTTCCGACGCGTTCACCGCGGTGCTGACCGAGGTGTGTCTCGACCTCGCTGAGCAACTGCAGGGCGACGCCGAGGGTGCAAGCCACGACATCCGGATCGAAGTCGTGAACGCCTTCAGCGAAGATGACGCGGTGACAGTTGGCCGCTCGGTCGCGCGCAACAACCTGTTCAAAGCTGCGATCTTCGGCAACGATCCGAACTGGGGCCGCGTGCTCGCCGCAATCGGAACAACGGATGCCGCGTTCGACCCCTACGACGTCGACGTCTCGATGAACGGGGTGCGGGTCTGCCACGCCGGCGCACCCGATCGCCCGCGCACCGAGGTGCACCTGTCGCCGCGCCGGGTAGACCTGCTCATCGACCTCAAGTCTGGCGATGCGACAGCGACGATCCTCACCAATGACCTCACGCACGACTACGTGCACGAGAATTCGGCGTACGCAAGCTGATGGTGAGCCAAGATCAGGCGGCCGCGAAGGCCGGGGTGCTCATCGAGGCTCTGCCGTGGCTGAAGCGTTTCCACGACGAGGTAATAGTCGTGAAGTTTGGTGGGAACGCGATGACCGATGAGTCGTTGAAACGTGCGTTCGCCGAAGACATGGTGTTCCTGCGCTACGCGGGGGTGCGGCCGGTGGTTGTTCACGGGGGTGGGCCGCAGATCACCGCAGAACTCACGCGCCGCGGCATCCCGAGCGAATTTAAGGGGGGCTATCGGGTCACAACCGAGGAGTCGATCGGGGTAATCCGTCAGGTTCTTGCCGAACAGGTGGGCGGCGAGCTTGTTCGCCTGATCAACGAACATGGTGACCTGTCGCGCGGCATCTCGGGCGACGAGGGCGGACTCTTTACCGGTGCACGGAGGGGAACCGTCATCGACGGCGAGGAGGTCGACCTCGGGCTCGTGGGCGACGTCACAGCCGTCGACCCGACCGCGGTGCGTGACCTGCTGGCGGCGGGCTTCATCCCTGTCGTCTCCACTGTCGCTAACGGGCCCGACGGCCTGCTTAATGTCAACGCCGACTCGGCCGCCGCATCGCTGGCCATCGCGCTCGGTGCGGCAAAGCTCGTGGTGCTGACTGATGTCGCCGGCCTCTACAGCGACTGGCCTGATCGCGACTCGCTCGTTTCAGACATCACGGCGGCGGATCTTCAGGCACTCCTGCCTAGTCTGGAATCGGGGATGATCCCCAAGATGACGGCATGCCTTGACGCTGTGACAGCAGGCGTGCCCAAGGCTGCAATCATCGACGGGCGGGAGCCACACGCGATCCTGCTCGAAGTTTTCACCCAAAAAGGAATTGGAACGGAGGTCGTGCCGTGACTAGCTCAGAGCCCAGCTGGCAGGACGAATACTCAACCCGGATCATGAAATCCGCCGCCGTACCGAGCCTCGAACTCGTGCGCGGCGAGGGTTGCTACGTCTGGGATTCTGAGGGCAACAAGTACCTCGACTTCCTCGCCGGTATCGCGGTCAACTCGCTGGGCCACGCGCACCCCGCACTTGTCGATGCGGTGAGCAAACAGATCGCCACTCTCGCGCACGTCTCAAACTATTTCGCGACGCCACCGCAACTCGAACTCGCCGAGCGACTGCTGCGGCTCAGCGGCGGCGACCGCGTCTACTTCTGCAACTCGGGAGCCGAGGCGATCGAGGCGGCAATCAAGCTGGCCCGCCGCACCGGTCGGCCCCGCATCCTCGCGCTTAACAACTCGTTTCATGGCCGCACGATGGGGTCGCTATCGCTCACCGGCAAGCCAGCCCTTCGTGAGCCGTTCGAGCCCCTTGTGCCGAACGTCGAGCACATCGACTCGACAATCGAGGCGCTCGAGAGAGCAATTGGGCCGGATGTCTCGGCTCTCGTCATCGAGCCGATCAAGGGTGAGGCCGGGGTAGTCGAGCTCCCCGAGGGTTACCTCGAGGCCGCACGGGAGATCACGCGCAAACATGGCGTGCTGCTCATCCTCGACGAAATCCAGACCGGCGCCGGGCGCACGGGATCCTGGTTCGCCTTCCAGCAGCACGGCATCGTGCCCGACGCAATGGCGGTCGCCAAAGGCATTGGTGGGGGAGTGCCGATCGGCGCTCTCATCGCCTACGGCGCCGCTGCCGACCTACTGGTCGCCGGACAACACGGCAGCACTTTCGGCGGCAACCCGCTCGCTACGGCTGCCGCGAACGCGGTGCTTGCCGAGATCGAGCGTGCGGGTCTCATCGACAACGCGGCCCAGCGTGGTGAGCAGATTCGAGCAGCGCTCGTGGGGCTGCCGCTCGTCGCGGAAGTGCGAGGTAAAGGGCTCCTCATTGGCGTCGGCCTCGAGAAGCCGGTCGGGCCTGCAGTGGTCAAGGCCGCCCAGGCCGCAGGGCTGATAGTCAATTCGCCGAACGATTCGAGTATCCGAATCGCACCCCCTCTGATCATCGGCGATGCCGAGATCGCTGAGTTCATTAAGAAGTTCACCACGGCCCTGACAGAAACGAGTGAAGCGATATGACCCGCCATTTCCTTCGGGATGACGACCTGACGCAGGCCGAACAGAGCGCGATCCTCGATCTTGCCGAGCACATCAAGGCCGACCGCTGGGGCCGCACGCCACTCGCTGGTCCGCAGACGGTAGCGGTGATCTTCGATAAGTCGTCGACCCGCACGCGGGTTTCTTTCGCGGTGGGGATCGCTGACCTTGGGGGAGTGCCGCTGATCATCTCCACGGCGAACAGCCAACTGGGCGGCAAGGAAAGTCCGTCCGACACGGCACGGGTGCTCGAGCGCCAGGTAGCCGCTATCGTCTGGCGCACCTACGCGCAGTCGGGGCTCGTCGAGATGGCAGCAGGTACTACGGTTCCCGTTATCAACGCGCTGAGCGACGAGTTCCACCCCTGCCAACTGCTTGCCGACCTGCTGACAATCCGTGAGCAGAAGGGGGCGCTTGCCGGCCTCACCGTCACCTTCCTTGGAGACGGCGCTGACAACATGGTGCACTCCTACCTGCTGGCCGGTGCCACCGCCGGCATGCACGTGCGCATCGCCTGTCCCGCCGACTACATGCCCGACGAGAGGGTGGTTGCGGATGCTGACGCGATTGCCGTCACGACGGGGGGCTCGGTTGCGATCTACACCGACCCGGTAGAGGCGGTCTCCGGCGCAGATGTCGTGGTCACCGATACGTGGGTGTCGATGGGCAAGGAAGAGGAGAAAGCCGCCAGGGTCGCATCGCTCAGTGGCTACAAGGTTGACGCCGAGCTCATGAGCCTCGCCAAGCCCGACGCAATATTCCTGCACTGCCTGCCGGCCGACCGTGGCTACGAGGTCACGAGCGAGG
>JBDUDZ010000051.1:0-11955 GCA_040002635.1 Rhodoglobus sp. | reverse complement strand
CCCTGACCCAGGCGCGTAGCGAGGGCTTCAAGAAGGCTCTCGGCGACTGCGGTCTCAAGGTCAGCAACCGCGTAGCTGCTGACTTCACTGTTCAGGGTGGCGAGGCCGTGACCTCGCAGCTGCTCGCAGCGGCCCCGCATATCGACGCGATCTGGAACCACGACGACGACCAGGGTGTCGGCGTGCTCGCGGCAATCCAGGCGGCCGGCCGTAGCGAGTTCTTCATGGTTGGTGGTGCCGGTTCGGCTAACGCCATGCGTGAGATCAAGAGCGGTACGAGCGTTCTGAAGGCGACGGTCATCTACCCGTCGACGCAGGCCGCAGACGGCATCCGCCTCGCACGCCTCCTGGCGCAGGGCAAGTCCCTCGCCGACCTCGTCGAGGTCGAGATCCCGACTCGCATCGTGCTCAACGCACCGGTCGTAACCAAGGACAATGTGGATAAGTACCTCCCCACCGCGTTCGAGTCATAAGCAGTACTAGCAACTCCAGGCGATGCGGTGCCCGCGTGTAAACGCGCGTGGGCACCGCATCGCCCACCAACCACCACGACCAGCCCGCAGGGCGCCTACCCACACACGGAGAAAGTGAAGAGAGATGTCCGCCGAAGCGCCTCGACTTTCAGTAGCTATGATCGGCCACGGATTCATGGGCCATGCCCATTCGCAGGGCTGGCGTGTCGCCCCCCGATTCTTTGACCTGGACGCGAATCCGACGATGGATGTGCTGGTCGGCCGCAATGCGGAGACCGTCGCCGCGGATGCCAGGCGTTGGGGCTGGGCACAGACTTCCACCGACTGGCGTGAGGTGATCGCGCGTGATGACATCGACATTGTCGACATCGTTACCCCCGGAGACTCGCACGCGGAGATCGCTATTGCGGCGCTGCAGGCAGGCAAGCACGTGCTGTGCGAGAAGCCACTTGCCAACACCGTGGCCGAAGCGGAAGCGATGGCAGACGCCGCGACGGCAGCGGCCGCACAGGGCGTGTACGCGATGACCGGTTTCACCTACCGGCGGGTGCCTGCCGCAAGCTTTGCTCGCGATCTTGTTGCGGCGGGCAAGCTCGGCGAGATCTACCAGGTGCGCGCCAGCTACCTTCAGGACTGGCTTACCGACCCTGCGGTGCCCTTGGCCTGGCGCCTTCAGAAGGAAATTGCCGGATCCGGTGCCCTCGGCGACATCGGCGCCCACGCCATCGACCTTTCACAGTTCATCACCGGGATGGAATTGACGAGCGTCACAGGAATTATCGAGACGATCATCAAGCAGCGCCCAATTCTGGAGTCCAGCTCGGGCCTCGGCGGCGTCGGGGGATCGGAGAAGGGCGAGGTGACAGTCGACGACGTCGCTTTGTTTACCGGTCGCTACGACACCGGGGTGCTCGGCATCTTTGAGGCGACTCGCTTCGCCACCGGCCGCAAGAACGCGTTGCGGGTTGAAGTTTCCGGCTCCAAGGGCGCCCTGTCGTTCGACCTGGAGGACATGAACACCCTCAACTACTACGACGCGACAGCACCGGCGGGTGAGCAGGGGTTCACGAAGATCCTCGTGACCGAGCCACAGCATCCGTACATCGCGAATTGGTGGCCTGCGGGTCACATCCTCGGCTACGAACACGCCTTCTCCCACCAGGCGAAAGACTTCGTCGACGCGATCACCTCGCGCACGCAGCCGACTCCGTCGTTCTCCGATGGCCTCCAGGTGCAACGTGTGCTCGCTGCAATCGAGGAGAGCTCGGCCAACGGCAGCGCCTGGACGTCAACAACCGCATAGTCCTCGATAACCGCATAGTAGGGAGCGAACCGTGACTCGACCAATCACCCTGTTTACCGGCCAGTGGGCCGATCTTCCTCTCGAGGAGGTAGCCAAGCTCGCGGCGGGGTGGGGCTATGACGGCCTCGAACTCGCCTGCTGGGGCGACCATCTTGACCCTTGGCGATGGGACGAAGACGGCTATGTCGAAGGCAAGCTCGAGCTCCTGGCCAAATATGGTTTGACAGTGTGGGCGATCTCGAATCACCTGAAGGGTCAGGCCGTCTGCGACGACCCGATCGACGAGCGTCACCGCGGCATCCTGTCTGATCGGGTGTGGGGAAATGGCGACCCGGAAGGAGTACGCCAGCGTGCAGCAGAAGAGATGCAGCACACTGCTCGCCTGGCCGCCAAACTCGGCGTGGATACTGTCATCGGGTTCACCGGTTCGTCGATCTGGAAGTACGTCGCAATGTTCCCGCCGGTATCGCAAGAAGCAATCGATGCTGGCTACCAGGACTTCGCCGACCGCTGGAACCCAATCCTTGACGTGTACGACGAGGTTGGCGTGCGCTTTGCGCACGAGGTGCACCCCAGCGAGATCGCCTACGACTACTGGACGACCGTGCGCACCCTGGAGGCGATCGGCAATCGTCCGGCTTTCGGCTTGAACTGGGACCCGAGCCATATGGTCTGGCAAGATCTCGACCCGGTCGGCTTCCTCTGGGACTTCCGCGACCGGATCTACCACGTCGACTGCAAAGACACCCGCAAGCGCATGGTCAACGGTCGCAACGGGCGGCTCGGATCACATTTGGCTTGGGCTGACCCGCGTCGCGGGTGGGACTTCATTTCTACCGGCCACGGAGACGTGCCCTGGGAAGACGCGTTCCGGATGCTCAACCAAATCGGGTACGCGGGGCCGATCTCAGTGGAATGGGAGGATGCCGGAATGGACCGCCTGCTCGGTGCCCCCGAGGCTCTCGAGTTTGTGCGCCGCATCGCATTCGATGCTCCGGATGCGGCATTCGACGCCGCCTTCAGCGCCAAGTAGGTATCAGCGCCGACCGTTCACCATCGCCTCCACGCGCTCCGGTGAGAGCGCGTGGTGGATGGCGAGCATACTCGCGCCCAGGACGCCGGCATCAGCGCCGGCCTTGGACTGAGTGATCTGGAGGTGCTCGGTCGCAATCGGCATCGACCGGGTATAGACGATTTCGCGCGCTCCCGCGATGAGGAGCTCTCCCGCCTGTGCCAGCGAGCCGCCGATCGCTATGACCGAGGGGTTGATCAGGCTCACGCAGGTGGTGAGCACCTCGCCGATATCTCGCCCGGCCTGGCGCACGGCCTGGATCGCGTCAAGGTTTCCGCTCTTCACGAGTTCTACTACATCTTGGCTCGTCTTGGCCTGCAAGCCCATTCCGCGCAACGTGCGAGCGATAGCCGAACCCGAGGCGATGGCCTCAAGGCAGCCCGTGTTGCCGCACTTGCACGGCACATCCTTACCGCGGGCGACGTAGACGTGGCCGATGTCGCCAGCGGTGCCACGGTCGCCGCGCTGCAACCGCCCGCTGGCGATCACGCCAGAGCCAATGCCGGTGGCAACTTTCACGAATAGCAGGTTGTTGGCGTCGGGCCAGGCAAGCTCGCGCTCGCCCAGCGCCATGACGTTGACGTCGTTGTCGACGAGCACGGGAACCTCGAACTTTTCGCGCAGCCAACCTGGCACATCGAAGCCGTCCCACCCCGGCATGATCGGCGGATTTGTCGGCCGACCGGTGCCGTGGTCGACCGGGCCGGGAAGCCCGATGGCGATCGCAAGTAGCTGGTTGAGTGAGCGGGACGCGCGGGTGAGTAGCTCATGGCCGTTTTCGGCGACCTTCGTTAGAACGGCAACCGGGCCCTCAGCGACGGCGATGGATTCGCCGATCTCGTCGACGATCCGACCGTTAAGGTCGCTCAGCGCTACTCGAGCGTGGGACGCCCCGATATCGACGCCGAGCACGCAGAGACCGCTCGCGGCAAGTGCGAATTGCGACGACGGTCGACCACCGGTTGACATCGCAACGCTCACCGCATCCACAAGTCCAAGGCGCATCAGCGCGTCGATACGCAAACCTACTGTGGAGCGGGCGAGGCCGGTGATGCCCGAGAGTTCGGTGCGAGTGCGGGGCTGCCCGTCGCGCAAAATCTGCAACAATTCGCTCGTGGCAGACGGCCCGAGGGCGTCTCCCTGCGCTGGTTCGGGGCTTACGTCGATCACGGTATATCTAACCACCAAAATCGACAGAAGTGATTCGCCGGGGGATACCCCCACCGCCCTTCGGTGTGATAGCCGGATGGTCGCAGATGCCCCGGCCCGCGAACCTTGAGAACATGGAACCCATGACCTCCGACGCCGCCCCCGCCAACGCAGCCCGCGGCTCCCTTTACGGCCGACTATGGCGCAGCCTTCCGCGCGAGCTTGCCTACCTCTTCATCGCCTTCCCGATCGCCGTCACCGGCTTCACCGCAATGTACAGCCTGTTCTGGGCCGGTGTTGGCACTCTCGTAACGTTCTTCATCGGGGTAATTCTGATCATCGCCTCGCTCTATGTCGCTCGCGGCTTCGGCACTCTCGACCTCGCACTGTTGCGCTGGACGGGCCGCCCGCCGATCGAAAAGCCGGAATGGCAGGATGCCCGGGCTCGCACCGGATTCTTCGGTTGGGTACGGGCGGTTCTCGGTAACGGCCACTATTGGCTTTACCTGTTGTATGTCATGCTGCTCGACTTCATCATCGCCACAATTACCTGGACGATCATGATCAGCTGGGTCGCGCTCGGGCTCGGCGGGGTGACGCTGTGGGCATGGAGCGCGCTGCCTGAGGTTCAGGTTCGAAGCGGCTGGATTTGGCAACTCCTTGAAAACTCTCGAGGGCTCGACACGGTTCTGGCCTACAACGTTGTTTGCTTCGTCGGGGGCGTGATCCTCCTGGTCACCCTGCCATTCGTTACCCGTGGTCTTGTGTCACTGCACTGGCTGGTCGCTCGCGGCGTGCTGGGAGCGTGGCGGTCAGACACCCTGCGGCGCGAGGTGGCGACCCTGTCTGACTCACGGGGCGCCGCACACTCCGCGGAAGGGCACTCCCTGCGACGGCTCGAGCGCGATATTCACGACGGCCCACAGCAGCGACTGGTGCGCATGCAGATGGATCTCGCCGCAGCAGAGCGGCAGCTGGACAGCGATCCGGAAAAGGCGCGGGGCCTTATCGCAGACGCCAGGCAACAGTCCAAAGACGCCCTAGAGGAACTCCGCGCTCTCTCGCGCGGTTTCGCTCCGCCTATCCTGCTCGACCGCGGCCTGGTCGCCGCTCTCGAGTCGGCGGTAGTGCGCTGCAGCGTTCCCGCACACGTCGTGAGCGAACTTCCTGACGGAACCGCCTTGCCCCAGGAAATCGAGCGGAATGCCTATTTCATTGCATCCGAGGCGTTGACTAACGCGGAAAAGCATTCCGGCGCAACAGACATCGAAGTGCGAGTCGCGTTGCGCGTCGACGAACAGACCTGGGTCGACATTGCGGTAACCGACAACGGTGCCGGTGGGGCGTTCGTGATCGCCGGGCATGGCATCGCGGGGCTCGAGGAGCGACTGCGCGGACTCGGCGGGACACTCGAGGTGCACAGCCCAGAGGGAGGTCCCACCATAGTTACTGCCCACCTGCCCGTCACGACCACGTCATCCAGTTCGGTTGCCTAGTCTGGAGGCATGGTGACTGTGCCCCTCCGCGTAGCTGTGGCCGATGATTCGGTGCTGCTACGGGAGGGGCTCGTGCGTCTACTCGATGAGGCGGGCTTCGAAATTGTCGGCTCATACGGTGACGCAGTTGATTTGCTCGCCGATCTCCGCGACGTCGCACCAGACCTCGTGGTGCTCGACGTGCGGATGCCGCCCACCTTCCGCGACGAGGGAGTACGCGCCGCCATCGAAGCCAGGGTGATGCTGCCAGGCGTGGGCATCCTGCTGCTCTCGCAATACGTGGAGGTGGCCTACGCGCAGGAGTTGCTGTCAAGCGGCAGTGGCGGAGTCGGCTACCTACTCAAAGATCGCGTGGCGTCCCTGGCCGAACTCCAGGATGCCGTACAGCGGATTGCAGCCGGAGGCACTGTTCTCGATCCCGAGGTCGTTGCACAGTTGCTCGGTAGGCGTCACGATCCCCTTGCGGCGCTGACGCCGCGCGAGCGCGAAGTGATGGCTCTCATGGCGGAGGGGCGAACAAACGTGGCGATCGGCAAGCAATTGGTGATCGGCACCGGTGCCGTCGAAAAGAACGTGACAGCTATCTTCCAAAAACTGGGGCTGGATGATTCGGGCAGCGACCACCGCAGGGTGCTCGCCGTGCTCGCCTGGCTGCAACGATAGATCGCACAGCCAGGCGAGACCGGGGCGGGTGCGGTCGACAACTCTGGGGGGAGTGCGAACGCGGCCGGTCAGTGAAGATCTGGGTGCCCTGCCGCGGGGCGCTTAGGGTGCGGCTTCCGTGTCTATCACGGTTCAAGTCCTCATTTTAGGGGACACACTTGCCACCGCGGGATCCCCAATTAGGGGCATGAAAATGCTCCCACTGGCATGGCCTCTCGTCAGCGAAGCGCACCCACCCGAGTTGCAGCCGCCCGCAGGTCACGCACCCGTTTCTCGAAAGTCAGCCCGAGGAAAAGCAGTATCGCTCCACCAATGACCGCCCACACCCACCACTGGGTCAGCTGGTAGAGGGCGACCAGCTGGGGCGCGAAGGTGCGGATGGCATGCACGAGCACTACAACGGCGCCGATGATGAGCGGTGCCTGGAGGCGGCCAATTGCGCCGACGACAATCGCGACGATGCAGGCTGCACCGAGCGTAACCAGGCGAAGGAAGGGCTCATCGACAAAGGTGGCGAATAGGGAGGGCAGCAATAACACGAACAACCCAGGCGCGAGCCACGGCCAGCTGCCCGCGGTCGCCGAGCGGCGCAGCATCACTGCGCCGACGAGAAGGAGGGCCGCAGCGAGAGCCGCGCTTGCCCACTCCAACGGGTCGATCGCACCGCGGGCGACCGCAACGATCGCCACAATCGCGCCGAGGGCGAGCGACCCCCAGCCCACCACGAGCGTGAATGGCGGGCGGTAGACCACAAGGCCGACGACGTACACCCCGCAGTAGAGCAGGAGTAGCACAGCGGCACGCGCGGTGCCCAAGGGCGAGTCAAGCACCGCGAGTTCGAAGAGAACCACGGCCAGACCGATGCCCAGCAGCAGCTGGCCAGCGATCGAGCGTGCCCGTCCCTCGATCTTGGATTCACCGACCGCAGCAAGGGCGAGCACGATGAACAGGCCGCCGAGCCACGCGTCGAGTGTGGGGTTGTCCGTCGCGCCCGACGCGATGAGTGCCGTGGCACGGCCGACAGCGACAGTGACCAGGCCCAGCAGGCCGGCCAGGGCCGCGGCATCCAGATAGGGGCGCAGGGCGGTGCCCCGGGCGAAAGTGCCGAACAGCAGGAGCACCGCGGCCACGGCGCCAACGACGATGGCGCGCACAATCGTGCCGTGCGCGCCAACCACGGCGAGGGGCAGGAGCCCCACGGCCAGGCCAGCGAGCAGGATCCCCGGTGCCGCAAGGCTTGGTTGTGGTCGTGCCGCGCGCCACGCCAGTGCCGCGATGATGAGTAGCGCCCCTGCTAGCGGAAGCACGTAGGGCTCGAGATCGTGCACACGGTCACTGCCGAGTCTCCACCAGAGTCCCGCGGTAGTGAGTGCGAGAGCCAGCCAGCCCAGATGCTTGCGGGGTGAGGTGGAGCCGAACAGGCCATCCGACGAGACCGCCAGCAATAGCACTGCCACCCCACCGAGCAGCAGGGTCAGCCAGCTGTCGGCAGTGGGCCAGGTCAGGACAGACCAGGCTACGACCAGCGCCACGCCAAGATCGAGAGCGAGCCGGGCGAACCCAGCACGTCGCGTCGCTAGCGCCAAGCTCACGGCGGCCACAACGACAGCCGCTGCGAGCGGCGCGAGCACGTGCGCGAGGGGAGTCAGCCCCAGAGCACTCGTCGAGGATTCGGCGAGCCACGCTGCGACAGGCGTGACCGCGAGGGATGCCGCGAAGCGCTCGACTCGGAAACCGGCGGTCTGCGGCAGCAGGGCCCAGAGCAGCAGCGCACCCAAGAGCGTTGCAGCAAGCACGACGCTGGTGCCGAACTCGGGCAGCACCAGGGAGCCGGGAATTCTGGGGCTGCCGGTTGCCACGTACCACCAGCCCAGGGCGACTGTGACGATCGCTGTGCCGAACGGCAGCCAGAACAGCACGCGGGTCTCGAGGCGTGACAGTCTGCGCGCGATGAGCGCGCTCACCACGAGCAGCGCTATGGCGAGAGCGAGAACGAAGTGGTTTGCATCGACGGCGGTGCCGTTACCGTTCTGGAATCGCTCGTTGACATGCCAGCCTTCTGATCCGATCGCGACGAACGCGAGCACTGTTGCCGCTGCGATGAGGAGTGCGCGTACCGGCCCGCTCGTTGTCACGGCACGTGCGCCAACCAGAACAAGTACCGCACCGATAGAGCCAAACCACCAGGTGTCAATGCTCGCCCACGACGTCGAGTACGCGAACGTGGTGGCGATGATGGCGCCGATTGCGAGGGGTGCGCGCACCCCCAGCAGCGATCCTCGGCGTGCGGCAATTACGAGAGCAACCACACCCGCCGCGCCGAGCAAAAGCCAGGCGAGAACGGTCAGCCAGAGAATCGCGAGCAACGGGGCGGCAAGGATGAGAAAGCCGTATCCGGCCCAGACGATCACCGGTTTGCGGCTCGCGAATCTGCGGGAGAGCAGCCAGGCGACAGCGGCCAGAACAATCACGACGGCCAGGCAGATGAGGCTGTTGCGACTTTCGTCAGAGATGTAGCGTGTGTCGCCGCCGCTGATGCTCCAGCGGTGGGCTGCCTGCGTGAGGCGAACGCCCACCAACCCGAAGCTCGAGGCGAGCGGAAACAGCAGGGCTAGCCCGGTGACAACCGTGGCGGCCCAGGCCCCGACGGTCGCCGCAGTGCGCGGGAAGGCAGCGAGACGCCCCACCGCGAACTCGAGCAGCAGTGCGATAACGGCGGCGGCGATCGACGGCGTCAGCAGGACGAAGGAGTAGTCGTTGAGGCGAACGCCCACCACTAACAGTGCAGCGGATGCCGCGACCGCACCGATTCCCGCGGCGATCAGGCCCAACACCCGCACAGACCCCACCCGCGCCACCACGACCACGTGGGCAACCGCGAGCAGCGCGACGATCCCAAGCGTCACGGCCGGAGCCCAGTCGGTCTCGGGCTCGACGGAAAGTGCGGCTATGCCGGCGGCCAGCAGCCCCGTGGTGCCGAGTGCCTGCGAGATGATGCGCTCTGGCATCCGGGGCCCGGAGAGCGGATGGATGAGCCCGGCCAGCGTGAGGCCGGCGAACGCGGCGAACGCGGTGACCAGATCGGAGGCGGCGCTGACCCCGGCGACCACGAGGGCCACCCCGATCGGGAACGCGGTGAATGCGACAACATTCGGCAGCCGTATGCCAGAGCGGCGGTACCAAAAAGCAAAGCCGACAGCGGAAAGTACGAGCGCGATGCCCCAGTAGGCGCGACCGTCGACGTGCTGCGCGCCGGCGAGCTCATTCGCTCTGATCGCAAAGACGTCGAGGTAGACGAATACAACGGCGAGCGCCGCAATGGCCTCGGCAGTCGCCCCCAGCTTGCGCCGCCGCAGCAGTGAGGCGCCGACGAATGACGCGACAGTGACGGCGCCGATGATCACCGATCGCCACGCCAGGCCGAAGGTGATGAAGGCGTAGACAAGGAAAAATATCGCGCCGATCGCCAGCAGAGCGACACCGACGATGAGCAGGATTGCCTGGACGCCCAAGTGTCGGCGCGGGGCGGCTGGAGCGATGGGCTCGATCGGGGAGGTTGGGGAAGTCGCGGCGGGCGGGGCCGCGACAGTCGTTGGCGCCACCGACGCAGGGGTCGGAATCGGGGGAGCGAGAACTGCCGGAACGGCTGCGGTCGGGGCCACAGCAGCTGCAGGCTCGAATCGCATCCTGCCGATGAGCTCGACGCGGTGGTCGAGTTGCGCGGCGGCAGCTACCGCGGTGTCGTGCAGTTCTGCGGCCGCGGGGTGAGTGACATCCAGCAGGCAGTTCGTGCACGTGGTGCTGGTTAGCGGTGCGAAACAGGCCGGGCAGATCGTGGTGCTTCGCAACTCGGCAGTGGAACGTGGGAACACCACATACCCGGCATGCTCAGCACCGCCGCGCTCAGCACTGCCGTGATCAGAACTGCCGTGATCGGTACCGCCGCGCTTGCTGGACGAAGTGCTATCGGGCGTAGCCATATTCGAACTCCCCTGAACTATGTGGGTTCAGGCTAGCGCGATGGGTGGATCAGGATGCGATGCGCGAGGCGAACTGTGTAGAGGCCTGCAACTCGGGGCGGCGACGCTCGAGGTTGTTTGTCCAGGCCGTACCGTTCCACCAACGAAGCATGGAGGTGCCAGCCGGGTCAGGGTACCAACCGAAAGGGGGAAGTTCGGTGTCGTTAGACATAATCGTCCTGTGATTTGCCTGCCGCAGGGCGTCTCGGGTAACGGCGAGTGGCCTACCGCCGGGGCCAATTCGGGGTGCGGTACCCCCAGTGTAGGGGACTTGAGGTTTGGGTGGCAAGCCGAGCGCGTCACTAGAATGAACGCGTGAATATCATCGCCTTCGTCATTGCCATCCTGCTCTTCGTCGGCGGTTTGTACATCATGGGATCGGCCTTTTATGTGGTCGGCGCCGAGTACCCGGTGTTTATCGCGGGCATTCTGGTCAGTTCACTTGGCGTCGCGATTCCCATCCACGTTCTCAAGCGCATAGACGGCTAGTACTTCGGCATGGCGAGTCTCCTGAGCAGGCTCGCGCCGCTGGTTATCACCCTGCGTGGCTCCAAGCGCATGTTCAGCTCTGAGAAGCGCACCCTCGCGAAGGTTGCCCGGTTGCAGGAGCATCCCGAGCGCTTCGATCCGCCCGCTCGGCTTGCGCGCACCCACACCGTCGTCAGTTCGAACGTCAACGGCTGGCCTGTCTACACCGTGACGGCACGGGATGCTACCGCTACCCGTCGCGTCGTCTACCTGCACGGCGGCTGCTACGTCTTCGAGATCGATCCCATCCACTGGGCCCTCATCGGCACACTCGCGACCGAGAGCGGAGCCACCATCATCGTGCCGATGATGCCGCTCGCGCCCGCGGGAACCGCCAGCGTCATCGTGCCTGCCATCGCTGACCTCGCCGCCGCGGTGATAACGGAGGTGGGTGCCGACAACCTCTCCATCGTGGGTGACTCATCAGGTGGCGGGATGACGCTGGCCGTCGCCATGGAGCTGCGTGACAGGAAGCTCGGCCCGCTGCACGCCACAGTGCTCATCGCGCCCTGGCTCGACGTCTCGGGCACCGACCCCCAGCTTGCGGTAATCGACCCGACCGACCCGTGGCTCGCGGTGCCTGGCACGCATGCCGCCGGGCTCCTGTACCGGGCCGAGCTGCCGGAAGGCGACTGGCGAGTGAGCCCCATCCACGGCTCCCTGGCGGGGCTGGGGCCGATCACGATGTTCAGCGGCACCCGCGACATCCTGCATGCCGACGCCACGCGGTTGGTGCCGCTGGCTGCCGCGGCCGGGATCACTCTTGATTACCACGTGGGTGACGGCATGATCCACAACTACCCGATCCTGCCGATGCCCGAAGGGGATGCGGCGCGGAAGGTGATCGTCTCGGCTGTTCGCTAGGGCTGCGCTTCAGCCGCGTGAAGCCGCTCGCGCCGAGCAGCGCGCCACACGGCTCGCGCCGCGTCGGCGTTGAGGAGACCGATACCGATTCCCACGACGATGTCAGGCCAGCCTGAATGCAGCCAGAAGGTCACGCCCGCGGCGGCGATGATCGCGACGTTCGCCAGCGAGTCATTGCGCGCCGACAGCCAGGCTGCGCGGGCGAGGCTGCCGGCGCGGTTCCGGTGGCGGACCAGCAGCACCGCCGCCGTGAGGTTCACGAGCAGCGCACCGATCGCAGTGATCGATAGAGCGAGCGGATCGGGGGCGGTCGGGTTGAGGATCTTCAGCACGGCGATCCAGATCGTCGCCACCGCCGGGACCAGGATCACGAAGGCGAGAACACTCC
>JBDUDZ010000050.1:0-11961 GCA_040002635.1 Rhodoglobus sp. | reverse complement strand
TCGTCGGATGACCCATTCGCCGGGTTGTTCGGTGACCCGCGCCCTGCCGAGCCAGCGCCAGGGGTTATTCAGCCCGCGGATACCTCGCCGGCGTCGCCTTATCCACTACCTGAGGCCTACCCGCCCGCCGAGTCGAATCCTGCGGACGGTCCGACCGCGCCGGCGTCACAGCCAGACGGTCAGTTCGTCGACTTGTTCCGCGACCCGGGCCACGCAGCGCCTGCACCGGTTGACGATACGGTCGATCTTCCCGTCGATTCCAATCCCACGACTGAGGCCACTCCAACGGATGCCCCGAGCGCACTTGCCTTCCAATCACCGTCCGAGAACGCGTCCGACAACCCGTTCGCCGGAATGTTCGGCGACCCGCGCCAGGCCGCGCCCGCCCCATCGGCCCCGGTTGAGCCTGCCGTAGCCCCCTCGGCCGCACCCGATCCATTTGGCGCTCCATTGGCCCCGCTGTCGCCATCCGCAGAGGCACTGCAGCCGACTCACGAATACACGCCAGACGCGCCGTTCCCGACCACGGCGACAGCCAGGTTCACTCCGCGCGAAGACGACGACCCTTTTGCCGCACTGTTCGGGACCGCCGCCGAGTCGGCAACGCCGGTTTCGGCCGCAGCCGCGGCGGGCGGACTAGAGGCTGAGGCGCCACGAGGTCGCCGCGATGACCGCGACAACAACTCGCTTGGCCCGAATCTCGCAGATAGCGGATTCGGTGCCGGCCGCGGCGGGCGGGATGGCTCCAACGGCGGTTCCGGAAGCGGTAAGCCACGGAAGAGGCATCGACTGCTCTGGCTCAAGATCACCTTGCCGATCGTCATCGTCCTCGCCCTTGTGGCGGGGGTCGGCGTCTACGCCTGGACCAATTACGAGACCCAGGTGCGCACTTTGCTGGGCATTCCGCTGCCGACCGACTACACGGGCAACGGCAACGGTAAGCAGGTGATCGTGACTATCCAGTCTGGGGATATTGGGGAAACAATCGCCCACACCCTGCACGACAAGGGCGTCACGCTCACCTTTACGTCGTTCTATGATCTGCTGCTTGCGCAGAAAGAGCAGCCCAACTTCCAACCCGGCAATTTCAAGCTCCAGGAGCACATGAGTGCCAAAGCGGCGCTCAAGGCACTCCTTGATCCGGCAAATAAGGTCACGGATAAGTTGCTGATCACCGAGGGCACCGTGCTGCCCAAAGCGCTCGAGATTATCTCCGAAACAACCGGGATAGCGCTTGCCGAACTCCAGACAGCCTCGACAGACCTCGCCGGGCTCGGGCTCCCTGCCGATGCTGTGAGCCTTGAGGGATATCTCTTCCCGGCGACCTACCAGCTCGACGCGGGAATGACAGCTCACGACGTGCTGCAACTACTGGTCACTACGATGTTTGAGCATCTCGATAGCGCGGGGGTGGCCCCGGCTGATCGAAACAAGGTGCTGATTATGGCGTCACTTATCCAGCGCGAGGCCGGTCCAAAGCCGGATGACTTCTACAAGATCTCGCGTGTTTTCGCCAATCGCCTCGCTCAGGGGATCAACTTCGAATCGGATGCAACGGTGGCGTACGGCACAGGTCATCTCGACACCGTGTTCACAACAGACGAAGAGCGTGCTGACGCGAGCAATCTATACAACACCTACGTGCATCCCGGGCTGCCATACGGCCCGATCGGTTTGCCTGGCGACCTGGCGATCAAGGCCGCGCTGCATCCCGTTGACGGCCCCTGGTTGTTCTTCGTGCCGATCAACCTTGCGACGGGTGAGACAGTCTTCTCCGAAACCGTCGAGCAGCACGACGCGGCAGTCGAACAGCTGCAGGAGTGGTGTGCGGCGAGCGCAGAGAACGGCTCCTATTGCAACTAGCTGACCCGCAGCGAACGCACCTCGCGGTGCTCGGGTCGCCGATTGCGCACTCGAAGTCTCCAGCGATTCACCGCGCCGCGTACGCCGCGCTCGGCCTGGACTGGAGCTATGAGTCGGCGGAGGTCACCGGCGACACGCTCGCGGAGTACGTGGGCTCCCGCGGCGTGAGTTGGCGCGGCCTTTCGCTCACGATGCCGCTCAAGCGCGACATCCTGCCGTTGTTGTCGTCGCGCGACGCGCTGGTAGACCGTGTCGGTGGGGCAAACACCGTTCTTCTGACCGACGAGGGGCCACGTGGCTTCAACACCGATGTGCAGGGCGTCGTTGAGTCTTTTCTCGCGGCCGGTGTGGAGAGTCTGCACAGCGTGCAGTTGCTGGGAGCTGGGGCGACTGCGGCATCCGTACTCGTAGCCGTCGCAAGCATGGGGGCGAGCAGGGCGATCGTTTCGGCGCGTACCCCGGCCAAAGCGCATTACCTTGTCGAGCTCGGTGACCGACTCGGGCTCGCGGTGGTTGTTCGCCCGTGGGGGATAGCGGATCGCTCCCTGGTGTCCCCGGACGCGATCATCAGTACAGTTCCGGGCGGCGAGAACGACTTGCAGTTCGCCGAGCCCATCAGGCAGCAATCGGTGCTCTTCGATGTCGCCTACGACCCGTGGCCGAGCCAGCTCGCTACCGCATGGGCTGAGGTTGGCGGCACAGTGATCTCCGGCGTCGATCTACTTATCAACCAGGCCGTCGGGCAGGTTCGGATCTTCGTTGGCGGCAACCCGACGGTTTCGCTGCCAGATGAGAGCGCGGTCGTGGCCGCGATGCGCGCGGCTGTCGCCTGAGCGGTCTGCGGTCTGGGAGGATTGGCCCATGCTTCGATGGTTGACCGCGGGTGAGTCACACGGCCCCGAGTTGGTGGCGATTCTGGAGGGCATGCCTGCCGGCGTTCCGATCTCGCCTGAACAAATCCAGACCGACATGCACCGCCGGTCGCTTGGCTATGGGCGCGGTGCGCGGATGAAGTTCGAGCAGGACGAGCTGACCCTCAGTGGCGGGATCAGGTTCGGGCTCACCATGGGCAGCCCCATTGCACTGCGAATCGGCAATACAGAGTGGCCCCGCTGGGTCGACGTGATGAGCCCGGTGCCGGTGGATGCAAGTACGCTGCCCGCGGGTCGCGGCGCTCCACTGACCCGCCCACGGCCGGGTCACGCCGACCTTGTTGGCATGCAGAAGTACGACTTTCCTGAGGCGCGCAACGTGCTAGAGCGCGCGTCAGCTCGCGAGACCGCAGCGCGTGTCGCCCTGGGGGCGGTAGCGCGCGCGTTCCTTGCCGGGCTGGGGATCAGGCTCGTCAGCCACACTCTTTCGATCGGCACAGTTCGGGTGCCTGAGGGTTCTCCTCTGCCCGGCCCGGATGACGTCGCGACCCTCGACGCCGACCTGCTGCGCTGCTTCGATCCGGCTACGTCCGCGGCGATGGTCGCCGAAGTGGATAAGGCCCATGACGACGGTGACACCCTCGGCGGGGTCGTCGAGGTGCTCGCCTACGGTGTTCCGCCCGGGCTGGGTTCCTACACGCACTGGGATCGTCGTCTCGACTCCCAGCTGGCCGGCGCACTCATGGGCATTCAGGCGATCAAGGGTGTCGAGATTGGCGATGGCTTCACGACGGCTGCCCGCCGCGGGTCTGCCGCGCACGACGAGCTCGTAATCGGCGCCGATGGAATTACCCGGCTTTCCGACCGCGCGGGCGGCACAGAAGGGGGCATGTCTACCGGCACCCTGCTGCGGGTAAGCGCGGCAATGAAGCCGATCTCGACTGTGCCCCATGCATTGCGCACGGTGGATGTCGCGACAGGCGAAGCGGCAGAAGCCCACCACCAGCGCTCCGACGTTTGTGCCGTGCCAGCTGCCGGCGTCGTCGCGGAGGCAATGGTCGCGCTCGTCCTGGCCAATTCGGTGCTCGAGAAGTTCGGTGGCGATTCACTGGGCGAAACCAAACGCAATCTCGACGCCTACCGTGCTGCGATTCCGGCGTCGCACGCCACGGCATCCGCGTCGCGCAGCGAGTGACGCGTGACTGACCAACAGGCAGTGGTCGTGCTGATCGGCGCGCCGGGTGCCGGCAAAACTCGCACCGGCAAGCGGCTCGCGCGCCTGCTTGATGTGCCGCTCATCGACACCGACAAGCGAATCGTGGCGGCCCACGGCCCCATCGCTGACATATTCGAGACCCTGGGCGAGCCGCACTTCCGCAGGTTGGAACGGGCCGAGGTAAGCCGAGCACTCGCCGAGCATGCTGTAGTCACCCTCGGCGGCGGGGCGGTGCTTGACGCAGAGACCCAGGCCGACCTCACCCAGCACCGAGTTGTGCAACTCACTGTCACGGCCGACGCAGTCGAAAAACGCATCGCGGGCGGCAAACGGCCGCTCGTCAAAGATGGGATCGGCGCCTGGGAGGCACTGGTCGCAACCCGCCGGCCGATCTACGATCGCCTGTCCCAGCTGTCCATCGACACCTCCCGGCAACCACTCGACCGGGTCGCTAAGCAGATTGCACAGTGGTTGGAAGCTTCGGAAGGCCAGAAATCGTGAGCACCTCAGTTATCCCGGTGGGCGGGGACGACCCCTACGACGTGATCATCGGCCGGGGCATCCTTGCGGCAACCATCACCGAACAACTCGGATCACGGGTGGCAAAGGTGCTCGTCGTGCATCCGCCGACGCTCGGTGCCCGAGCCAGCCAGTTGCGTGACGAATTGTCTGATCGTTTCGAGGTGCTGCTTGCCGAGATCCCGGATGCCGAAGACGCGAAGCGCGTCGAGGTGGCCGCATTCTGCTGGCAGATCATGGGCCAGACTGACTTCACCCGCACCGACGCCGTCATAGGTCTCGGCGGGGGATCGACGACAGATCTCGCGGGATTCGTCGCGGCGACCTGGCTGCGAGGGGTTCGCCTTGTGCAGTGCCCGTCGAGCGTCAACGGCATAGTGGACGCCGCAATCGGCGGCAAGACCGGTATCAACACCAACGAGGGCAAGAACCTTGTTGGCTCGTTCTATGCGCCGGCGGCAGTTGTCGTAGATCTCGACCTGCTCGATACCTTGCCACGCAACGAGATCCTTGCGGGCTTCGCCGAGATAGTGAAGTGCGGCTTTATCGGAGAACCCGAGATTCTCGAGCTTGTTGAGCGCGACGTCGACCGGGTCACTGACCCGCACTCGGAGGAGTTTCGCCGAGTTGTGGAGTTGTCTATCGCGCTCAAGGCTCGCGTAGTAGCTGAAGATTTTCGGGAGTCGGGTGTGCGCGAGATCCTGAACTACGGCCACACCCTTGGCCACGCGATCGAACATGCAGAGCGCTACCGCTGGCGGCACGGAGCCGCGGTCTCCGTTGGAATGGTCTTCGCCGCTGAATTGGGCCGCATCGCCGGGTCGCTCAGCGATGCGGTTGTCGATCGGCACCGCACGATTCTGGAGTCGCTCACCCTGCCGATCGACTACCCGCTCGGTCGCTGGAAAACACTGCTCGCGACAATGCAACGCGACAAGAAGGCCAGAGCCGGCATGATGCGCTTCATCGTTCTCGACGACGTCGGAAAGCCCACGGTGCTTGCCGGCCCCGAGGAAGCGCTGCTGTTCGCTGCTTACCAGGAAGTGGGCGTATGACTGGGCGATAGCCCAGCGAAGGCGCGCGAGGCGGGCTACGGCTTCTGAGCCGCGCGCCTCGATACACTCGAACCCGTGAGCAGCGCCCCCGCCAGTAACGTCCTCGTACTCAACGGCCCCAACCTCGGGCGGCTTGGCACGCGTGAACCCGACGTCTACGGCAGCGGCTCGCTCGACGACTTGCGAGCGCGGCTCGAGGCCGAGGCATCCCCAGGGCTCACCATCGACCTGCGCCAGACCGACGACGAAGCGACACTTATCGGCTGGCTGCACGAAGCGGTTGACGCGAAGTCGCCGGTGATCCTGAATCCCGCCGCATTCACCCATTACTCCTACGCACTAAGCGATGCGGCGAAGCTTGTGACAAGTGCAGGGCTGATTCTTGTCGAAGTTCACCTCAGTAATCCGCATGCTCGCGAGGAGTTCCGCCACAACAGCGTCATCTCTTCGGTAGCTACCGGCGTCATTGCCGGGTTCGGGTTCGATTCGTACTCCCTCGCACTCGATCTCGTGCGCCGCCGACTCGCCTGAGTCGCTCTAAGACCGGACATGCGCTCGGGTAGACTCGACCGCTGCCCTAATCGTGACCAGCACCGCAACGAACGGACTCTTTTCTCATGGCTTCTACCGCCGACATCCGCAATGGCGTCGTCCTCAACATGGACGGCCAGCTCTGGACGGTCATCGACTTCCAGCACGTCAAGCCCGGTAAGGGCGGCGCGTTCGTGCGCACCAAAGTGAAGAATGTTATGACCGGCAAGGTTGTCGATCGCACCTTCAACGCGGGCGCGAAGATCGAGACCGAGACAGTCGACCGGGCCGACTTTCAGTACCTGTACAAAGACGGTGACAACTTCGTATTCATGGACTCGGGCAACTACGACCAGATCACCCTGTCGCCCGCCAACGTCGGCGACGCCGCCAATTTCATGCTCGAGAACCAGAACGTGACGATCGCCCTGCACAACGGCGATCCGCTGTATGTCGAGCTGCCGGCATCCGTAGTCCTGGAGATCACCTACACCGAGCCGGGCCTTCAGGGGGATCGTTCCACCGGCGGCACAAAGCCCGCGACTGTTGAGACCGGCTACCAGATTCAGGTGCCGCTGTTCATCGAGCAGGGCACCAAAGTCAAGGTCGACACCCGCGACGGTAGCTATCTGGGTCGAGTCAGCGACTGATGCTGCTCATCAGGAAGCGCAGCTAGTGGGCGCCCGCACTAAATCGCGCAAGCGTGCCCTCGACATCCTCTACGGCGCAGATGTGCGCGAGGAGTCGATAAACACTGCCCTCGCAGCTGAGCAGGCTCGCAACGACGCCGACCCCAAACGCGCCAATTCTTGGCCCTACGCGCGCGACATCGTGATTGGAATTACCGAGCACGGCGACGAGATCGATGAACTCATCGAGACCTATTCGCAGGGCTGGACGATTGCCCGGATGCCCGCAATAGACCGCGCGCTGTTGCGCATCGGCCTCTGGGAGATCCTCTACAACGACGACGTGCCCGACAGCGTGGCGATTGCCGAAGCTGTCGAGTCTGCGCGCATCCACAGCACTGAAGACTCCGCCGGTTTCGTGAACGGGCTGCTCGGGCGGATCGCGGCGAGCCGCGCATAGCGACTGTCGCACCGGCTATAGTCGACCCAGAAGATTTCCTTTAAGTTCCGTCCAGAGAGGCGGGGAAGGAGGTCAGGATGACTGCACGCGTAGTGCTGCAGCAGGCTGACATCACCCGGGCGTTGACTCGGATCTCACACGAGATCCTGGAGTCCAACCGTGGATCCTCCGATCTCGTTCTTCTGGGCATCCCCACGCGCGGAGTGCTACTTGCGCAGCGAATCGCGGCGATCCTCGACTCGATCGAACCCGGGTCGGTCACCGTTGGCGCACTGGACGTCACGATGTACCGCGACGACCTCGCGAAGCACCCGACGCGCGCGCCGAGCCCCACCGACATCCCGGCGGGCGGCATCGACGGCAAGACCGTCGTGCTCGTCGACGATGTGCTGTACTCCGGCCGCACAATTCGTTCGGCTCTCGACGCGCTCAGCGATCTCGGCCGCCCGCGGGCAGTTCGCCTCGCCGTGCTCGTCGACCGCGGACATCGTGAGCTTCCCATCCGCGCGGACTTCGTGGGAAAGAACCTGCCAACCTCGGCCGAGGAGCGAATTAATGTGCGCATCGAAGAGATCGACGGGGCAGATGAGGTGACAATCCAGTGAGGCACCTGCTCTCGACGAAAGACCTCGGGCGCGACGAAGCGATCGCGCTGCTGGATGTCGCCGAAGATATGGCCGATGTTGCGAACCGCGACATCAAGAAGCTGCCGGCTCTTCGCGGCAAGACCGTGGTCAATCTGTTCTTCGAGGATTCGACCCGTACGCGTGTCTCTTTCGAAGTCGCTGCAAAACGGTTGAGTGCCGATGTCATCAACTTCAGTGCCAAAGGGTCGAGCGTCTCTAAAGGCGAGAGCCTGAAAGACACCGCGCAAACCCTGGCCGCAATGGGGGCGGATGCGGTGGTCATCCGGCACCACGCCTCCGGAGCCCCGCGAGTGCTCGCCGACTCGGGCTGGATCGACGCGGGGATCGTCAATGCGGGCGACGGTACACACGAGCATCCGACGCAGGCGCTGCTTGATGCGTTCACGATTCGGCGGCGGCTGCACGGCTCGGCGGCGCGTGGCAAGTCGCTCGACGGTGTGACAGTCACGATTGTCGGCGACATCCTGCACTCGCGCGTCGCGCGATCGAATATGTGGTTGCTGACAACCCTCGGTGCGGCGGTGAGCATGGTCGCCCCCGCAACCCTGTTGCCGGTCAGCATCGCTGGTTGGCCGGTCACGGCGAGTTACGACCTCGACGAAGCCGTCGATTCGGGCCCCGACGTGGTGATGATGCTGCGCATTCAGGCCGAGCGGATGAACGCGGCATTCTTCCCCAATGCTCGCGAATACAGCAGGCAGTGGGGCCTCGACGACGAGCGAGCCGCACGCCTGCCTGCGGCTAGCATTGTTATGCACCCCGGGCCGATGAATCGCGGTCTTGAGATCTCATCCAACGCTGCTGACTCCGCGCAGTCGACGGTGCTCGAACAGGTCGCGAACGGGGTATCGATAAGGATGGCCGTGCTCTACCAATTGCTTTCGGGCGCTGACTCATGAGCATCCTGCCTCGGACTATGAAAATTCTCGGTGCGAGCCTGCCCGATGGAACGCGCACGGACATCTTCGTCGACAACGCTGTGTTCGGCTCCGGAACCAAGGCTGACGTCACCATCGATGCCGCCGGACTCATCGCGCTACCCGGCCTGGTTGACCTGCATACTCACCTCCGTGAGCCGGGCTTCGAGCAGAGCGAAACAGTTCTTACGGGTTCGCGCGCTGCCGCGATCGGCGGCTTCACCGCGGTCTTCGCGATGGCAAACACGATGCCCGTGCAAGATACAGCTGGGGTGGTGGAGCAGGTGCTCTCGCTCGGGGAGAAGCACGGCTACGTGACAGTGCGGCCGATCGGTGCAGTGACCGCGGGGCTTGCGGGGCAGCGGCTGTCCGAGATCGGCGCCATGGCCCAGTCGCGCGCGCGGGTGCGGGTGTTCTCTGACGACGGGAATTGCGTCAGCGACGCGCTGTTGATGCGGCGCGCGCTCGAGTACGTCAAGACATTCGGCGGTGTCGTGGCCCAGCACGCCCAAGACCCGCGCCTGACGATCGGCGCGCAGATGAACGAGGGCGCTCTCTCGAGTGAACTCGGGCTCGCCGGCTGGCCCGCTGTTGCCGAGGAGTCGATAATCGCCCGCGACGTGCTGCTCGCCCAACACGTGGGTGCGCGGCTGCATGTCTGCCATATCTCCACAGCGGGCAGCGTCGACGTCATCCGCTGGGCGAAGGCCAGGGGCGTGGATGTCACGGCTGAAGTCACGCCTCACCACCTGCTGCTCACCGAAGAGCTCGCTCGCTCCTACGATTCGCGTTTCAAGGTCAACCCCCCGCTGCGTCGCGGCGAAGACGTGCATGCCCTGCGCGAAGCCCTCGCCGATGGCACCATCGACATCGTTGCGACCGACCACGCGCCGCATCCGGTCGAGGCAAAAGACTGCGCTTGGGATGAGGCGGCAAACGGCATGGTCGGCCTCGAATCTGCGCTCAGTGTCGTGCACGCCGCAGTCGTCGAATCTGGCCTGCTGGATTGGTCAGATGTCGCGCGCGTGCTCTCTTCGAAACCCGCCGAGATTGGACGTCTCGACGGTTACGCAACGCCGTTCGGCTTGGGCAGCCCCGCCAACTTCACGCTCTACGACCCGGCCGCGCAGCGCACATTTGGTGTGAGCGAATTGCACGGCAAGTCGCACAACTCGCCCTATATCGGGCGTGAACTGCCGGGCCGAATTATGGCGACGATTCACGACGGTTACGCCACCGTGCTGGATGGGCAACTCGTCGAGGCGGAAACGGTTGCCGCTTTCGCCAGCAACAAGGAGATTTCGAAATGACTCGACCCGAACTAATGGCGGTCGTCATCGTGTTCCTCGTGCTGTTGCTGGTGCTCATGGTGCTGGGCTGGCGGGCACGCGCGCGACGTCAAGCGGGCGTGGTGCGCCCGGAAGCTGCGCCCGCAGATCTCGGTGTGGCGCTCGGCACATTTGTCGGCAAGTACGTGGCCACGACATCCTCCGGCGATCCGCTTGACCGCATCGCCGTCCACGGCCTCGGTTTCCGCGGAAACACGGCGGTGACTGTTGCGGACTCCGGTGTGCTGGTGCAGATCGACGGCACAACTGACAAGTGGATTCCGGCCGCAGACCTGCGCGAATTGCGCAAAGCGACGTGGACTATCGACCGCGTGGTGGAGCAGGACGGCCTCGAGCTGCTCGAGTGGAGCCTTGGCGACCGCCTCGTCGATAGTTACTTCCGTTTTGATGACTGGATCGACTTCGAGCTGGCAATCAGCACACTTCTTGAGAGGAAGGCAGCGTGACCCCCGCAGTACTGGTTCTCGAAGATGGTACGAGGTATGAAGGTCGCGCCTACGGTGCAATCGGTCGCACCCTTGGCGAAGTCGTATTTGCTACAGGCATGACCGGCTACCAGGAGACACTGACCGACCCGAGCTACGCGGGCCAGATCGTCGTGATGACAGCACCGCACATCGGCAACACCGGCGTGAACGACGAGGACCCCGAATCGAGCAGGATCTGGGTGTCGGGATACGTCGTCCGTGATCCGAGCCGTGTTGTGTCTAACTATCGAGCGACGGGATCGCTCGACGACCAGCTTGTCGCCGATGGAGTAGTCGGGATCAGCGGGATCGACACACGTGCCGTGACCCGCCGCCTGCGCGACGCAGGCTCGATGCGCGGTGGCGTCTTCTCCGGTCTTGATGCCGCGATCTCGGCTGATGAGCAGCTCGAGATCGTACGCGAGGGCGCGCAGATGGCTGGCCGCAACCTGTCTGCCGAGGTATCGACGGTTGACGGCTATGTCGTCCCGGCTACATCGGAGTCGATCGGCCGAGTCGCCGTGCTCGACCTCGGAGTCAAGAAATCCACCCTGAACTACCTCGCCGCGCGGGGTTTTGACGTGCACGTCTTGCCGCAAGACGTGACGCTCGAGGGCGTGCTGGCGATCGAGCCGGTCGCAGCCTTCTTCTCGAATGGCCCTGGCGATCCGGCCGCTTCAGATCACCATGTTGAACTGCTGCAGGGCATCCTGCGCGAAGGGTTGCCGTTCTTCGGAATCTGTTTCGGCAATCAGCTGCTCGGCCGGGCGCTCGGCTTCGGCACCTACAAGCTGCCGTTCGGCCATCGCGGCATCAACCAGCCGGTGGTGGATGTCGCGACCGGCCGCACGGAGATCACCAGTCACAACCACGGCTTCGCCGTCGACGCGCCGATCGGTGAGGTCACGGATTCTCCGGCCGGCTTCGGCCGCGTCGAGGTGAGCCATGTCAACCTCAACGACAACGTGGTCGAGGGGCTCAACGCCCTCGACATCCCGGCCTTCTCGGTGCAGTACCACCCGGAAGCCGCAGCAGGGCCGCACGACGCCAACTACCTGTTCGACCGCTTCCGCGACCTCGTCGTGGCACCCAAGGTCGATGTACACAAGGGACGCAATGCCTAAGCGCGCAGACATCAATTCGGTCCTGGTCATCGGGTCGGGCCCCATCGTCATCGGTCAGGCCGCCGAGTTCGATTACTCGGGCACGCAGGCCTGCCGGGTACTGCGCGAGGAGGGGGTGCGCGTCATCCTCGTCAACTCCAACCCGGCGACGATCATGACCGATCCCGACTTCGCCGACGCCACATATATCGAGCCCATCACCTGGCAGGTCATCGAGAGCATCATCGCCAAAGAGAAGCCTGACGCGATCCTGCCGACGCTGGGAGGCCAGACCGCGCTCAACGCGGCGATCGACCTGCACAAGCACGGCAT
>JBDUDZ010000049.1:0-11962 GCA_040002635.1 Rhodoglobus sp. | reverse complement strand
GCACCAACTCGCAGACCCGACCGTTGGAAGAAATCTTCATCCGTTCTGCTATCCCATATCGCATCCCCGGCGGCACCAAGTTCTACGAGCGTGCCGAGGTGAAAGATGCGATGGCGTACCTCATCCAGGTCGCCAACCCTGACGACGACATGGCCCTGCGCCGCATCATGAACGTGCCCAAGCGCGGCATCGGGCCGGCCACCGAGGCGGCATTGCAGGCGTACGCCGACCGGGTTGGGGTGCCGCTGCGAGAATCCTTGCTCGACGCGGGCCAGCTCGGGCTTGGCCCCAAAGTGACTGCAGCGATTATCGAGCTGGGTGAGTTGCTGGATTCCGCGGGCGCTGTGGCCGCGACGGCCGCGCCGCACGACATCCTCACCGACATCCTGCAGAAGACCGGATATCACGCGCAGCTCAAGGCCAGCCCCGACCCGCAAGATGCCGCGCGCGCGGAGAACCTCGAAGAGCTCGTCTCGCAGGCAAAAGAGTTTCGCACCGTGACACCAGAGGGCACGCTCATCGACTTCCTCACCGGCATCGCGCTGTTCGCGGCAGCAGACGAGCTCGATGACGGTGACGGCACGGTCTCGATAATGACCCTGCACACCGCGAAGGGCCTCGAATACGACTCGGTATTCCTCACCGGTGTCGAAGAAGACCTGCTGCCGCACCGCATGTCATCGAACGAGCCGGGTGGCCTCGCCGAGGAGCGCCGACTGTTCTACGTCGGCATCACTCGCGCCAAAAAGCGGCTATACATCTCACTCGCGGCATCGCGTGCAAGTTTCGGGGATGTGAGCGTGTCGCTGCCCAGCAGATACCTGCAGGAGATCCCGGCCGGGCTCATCGACTGGCGGCAGTCTGGCGGCGGTGGTGGCTTCCGCTCCGGAAATAGGGCGCTGCGGGCTCCCGCGATGCGCGAGAGCTACGGAGGCTCACTTCCGGCAGCACCGCCCAGGGTCAAGACGGAGTGGACAAGCGCGGTGACCGGGGTCGTGCGTGACAATGGTGACCTGACGCTGGAGGTCGGCGAGCGCATCCGGCACAACGACTTTGGCGAGGGCCGTGTGACCGCGGTCACCGGCGAAGGCACGAAACGAGTTGCTGAAGTGCAGTTCGATACCGCGGGCCGTAAGCGGCTCCTGATCAAGATCGCGCCAATTGAAAAACTCTGACCTTAATAGCCCGGCTCTTAATAGCCCGGCCGGCCGCGAAGAGCGACGGGAGCGGTTGATCGTCCCGACGCTGCACCCGCGCGAACCCGCCGATCTGCTCGCGACGACACTGACCGGCATTCGCGAAGCGCTGAACCTCGCCGAATCGTTTCCGCCTGCGGTCGAAGCCGAGGCGAAGGAGGCTGCCGAGAACGTTGTCCTTCCCGGGCCCGACCAGACCGACATCGACTTCGTCACAATCGATCCCGCGGGCTCCGTCGACCTCGACCAGGCTGTGCAACTCGAGCGCAATGGCGACGGCTACCGGGTGCGTTACGCGATCGCGAACGTGCCCGCTTTCGTCACCCCGGGCGGTGCAATCGACACCGAGGCGCGGCTGCGTGGGCAGACGATCTATGCGCCCGATGGCCGCATCCCGCTGCATCCCGTCATCATTAGCGAGAATGCCGCGTCGCTGCTCGAGGGCAAGACCAGGGGCGCTTTCGTCTGGACTTTCGAGCTGGATGCCGACGCTAATGTCACTGCCACCCATCTGCAGCTGGCGACGGTGCGCAGTCGCGCCCAGCTCTCGTACGACACCGTGCAGAAGCAACTCGACGATGGCACCGCGCCGGAATGGCTCGTGCTGCTCAAGGAGGTCGGTCTCAAGCGCGAAGAGCTCGAGCGACAGCGCGGTGGGGCGAGCCTGAATCGGCCCGATGAAGAGATCGAATTCGTGGAGAACCGCTACACCCTGGTGCGGCGCAGCCAGCTGCCCGTCGAGGGCTGGAACGCGCAGATTTCCCTCATGACGGGTATGGCCGCGGCCGAGATCATGCTCGCCGGCAAAATCGGCATCCTGCGCACAATGCCCGCCCCCTGGCCTGACACCCTCGAGCGCTTTCGTCGCCAGGTCGCCGCGCTCGGATGCCCGTGGCCCGAGAACCAGAACTATGGCGAGTACCTGCGCACCCTAGACCAGGCCGACCCGCGGTCCCTCGCCGTGATTCACGCGGCAGCGACGCTCTTTCGTGGAGCCGGCTACACCGCATTCGACGGGCAAGCCCCCGTCGGCCTCATCCAGGCCGCCGTCGGCACCTCCTACGCGCACACCACCGCGCCGCTGCGCCGGCTCGTCGACCGCTTCGTGCTTGTCACCTGCGAGGCGCTCGCCTCGGGAACCCCGGTGCCGCAGTGGGTGCGGGATGCGCTGCCCACCTTGCCGAAAATCATGGGGGCCTCCGATGGGGTGGCCTCGCGTCTCGAGCACGCCTCGGTCGACGCGATCGAGGCCGCGCTGCTCGAGCCCCGCATCGGCGACGTGTTCGACGCGGTCGTGATCTCCACGAAGCAGGCTGCGGACGGCACGGTGAGCGGGGGCAGCATCCAGCTCGCCGATCCCGTGGTCACTGCGAATATCGAGGGTGTGGTGACCGCGGGCAAGACTGTGAAGGCGACGCTGGTGACAGCCGATATCGCGACAGGAACTGTGCTGTTCAGCGCATGAGCGCGCCGGCGCAGCGCTGGGCTACGGGTAACCGAGAAACCAGAGCAGCACGATGGCCACCGGTTGCAGTGCGATTCCGCCGACGAGCAGCGTGCGGCGCAGGGCGGGCGAACGCGCTATCGCCGGGTCGCCGAGCAGCGGGGACAGCGGCAGCAGCATCCTGAACAGGCTCTGCTGGGGCAGGAACACCGCGACCAGGTAGAGGCCGTAGCTGCCACCCCAGGCGATGAACTCGTCACCGAGCGAGCGCATCGATGGGCGACTCAGGCACCAGGCGAATGCGGCGATGACCGCCAGCACGAGCGCTATTCCCACGCCGCCGAGATAGGTGCCTGCCATGACGAACCAGGGCGTGAGGGGCGCGAAGTGCTGCCTGCCGACGAAGCCCGTCCACCACGACAGTTCGGTTTCCAAATAGGCGCCCGGATGCCCGGTAGCGGCATCCGCGATGACCGGCCAGGCCAGACCCGCAGCGGCGATCGCGAGCCCCGCCACGACGATGGCGACGACCTGCCCGCGGCGCACACCGTCTCGGCGCACAAGCCGCACCACCAGGTGGAGTGCCAGCGCCAGCGCGAGCGCCACAGCTCCCGGTCGGGTGAAGGCAGCGAGCACGCCCGTCGGGATCATCAGCCAATAGCGCCGCGTGACCATCGCCAGCAGGCACGCGAACACCAGCAGCAGGAACATGCTCTCGGCGTAGGCGACCTGCAGCACGAACGACACCGGCCCGAAGCAGAACAGCGCGACCGCCCAGAGCGCAGACCGTTCGCCGGCGCGCAGCAGTACGAGCCGATGCAGCACCAGCGCGGCGCCCGCCCCGAGCACCGTGGCGACGATGACACCGGCGGTGTAAAAGTCCAGCCCGGTGACTGTCATGAGCGCGCGAACCACCCACGGGTAGAGGGGCAGGAACGCCCAGGCGTTCGGTGCGACGTTGCCGCCGGCATCGGTGGGCAGTTCGGCGGGGTAGCCCTGCAGCGCGATCCGTCGGTAGAACGACGCATCCCACGACCCGGAGAACGTGAAGAACGTCGCGTGCTCGCGATGGCTGGCGAAGCTCCACCCCTGGTCAGTCGCGACGGTGAACATGACGAGCAGCAGTGTGGTGGAGAGGATGCGCGAACCCAGGTAGATGGTGAGCACCCGCACCATCACTTGCCCGCCTCCGCGCGGAACCTGCGCAGGTAGTGCCGCTTCGGCCAGTGCCTGATGGCCCGCGGCAGCCGCGGGTACACCGCACGCAGCACCCGCACCGCCCGCGAGTAACGCCGGTCATCCAGCGGGAGGGCGTAGGCCGCGCGCAACTCGGGGCTGAGCAGGCCCGCAGTCAGCAGCCGCACCGACGGCATCGCCAGGCGGAACCACCAGGGGCCGGAACGGGGATGCAGCAGCGCCGCCGCCACGCGTGCTGCAGCGTCATCCACTCGCAACTCGCTCTCGCACCGAGACCAGTACGCAGCGAAGTCGGCCGGGGTGGCCGGCCACAGCGCACGCGGAACGCCCAGCGTTGTCGCTATCGCGGCACCCTCGTCGAGCAGCGCCTGCGCCTGCGGCGCGGTGAGCGCGCCGAACACGAGCTCGTGCATCAGCACAGCGGTGTCGTAGAGGGTTGCCGCCACCCACAGTTGCAGCGTCTCGTCGCGTGCGTCGTAACTGTCGTCGCTGTCGTGGCTCTCGGAGCGCACCGGTGCATGAGCCCGCCCGACCTGGCGCGCCACTCGCGTGACCTCCTGGGGCGTGCCGAAGGCGACCACATAGAGGTAGGTGAGCGTGCCGCGGAGGCGGTCGAGTGGGCGGTCCGCGAAGTCGGAGTGCTCCGCCACGCCCCGGCCGACAGCGGGGTTCGCGAGTTGGAGAAGGATGGCGCGAGCACCCCCAGCCAGCAGCAGGGCTTCTGCCGCGGCATCCCCAGGTCTCTCGCGCACTGTGCAATTGTCGCTGACCTGCTGTGCTCCGCGCCGGCCCGAAACTCGGCGCGCTCTTCCGAAACGACGGAAACGCGGGCCGCGCGAGTAGCCGACCAGCACTTTAGCCGTGGAACGCACTAGATCTCCGTCATTTCGGAAGGCGAGTGAGGGCCTGGCGACCGGTCACATGAAACGATCCAGAGGGCAGTTGTGACTGATCGGGTGGAAGCAAGCCGTTACAACTGCCCTTTGGAACGATTCAGCAGCAAGCAGCAAGCAGCAAGCGGCAAGCGGCAAGCAGCAAGCAGCAAGCAGCATCCCCGAAAGATCGCCCGAAGTTAACCTGCAGGCAGGTTGCCGGCCGAACGGAGCGCGCAGGCGGAGCGGGTAGGCTTTCGAGTGGCCCAAGTGTCTTGACGTCGAGCTAGTTTCGGCGGGCGGCGCGGGCCGGGAGACCGGGCGACAGCGGCCCAGACATCAACAACGACGCGCGATTGCGAGAGTTTACGTGGATCTGTTCGAGTACCAGGCTCGGGACCTTTTCGAATCCTACGGAGTGCCGGTGCTCGCCGGCATCGTCGCGGATACCCCGGCGGAGGCTAAGGCAGCAGCCGAGAAGATCGGCGGCACAGTCGTCGTCAAGGCGCAGGTGAAGGCGGGCGGTCGCGGCAAGGCCGGCGGCGTCAAGGTCGTGCACAACGGCGACGACGCGGCGACGGCGGCCGAGGCAATCCTGAAGCTGACGATCAAGGGGCTGCCCGTCAAGCGGGTGATGGTCACCGCCGGCGCGAAAATCGCCAAGGAGTACTACTTCTCGGTGCTGCTCGACCGGGCCAACCGCTCGTACCTTTCGCTGTGCAGCGTCGAGGGCGGCATGGAGATCGAAGAGCTCGCTGTCGAGCGCCCCGACGCCCTCGCGAAGATCGAGGTCAACCCGCTGAACGGAATCGACCTGGCGAAGGCCACCGAGATTGCGCTCGCCGGCGGGTTCGACACCGAGACGGCCGACAAGGTGGCTCCGGTCATCGTGAAACTCTGGGACGTCTACAAGGGCGAGGATGCCACGCTCGTCGAGGTCAACCCGCTGGTGCTCACCGAAGATGGCCAGGTGCTCGCCCTCGACGGCAAGGTCACGCTCGACGAGAACGCCGCATTCCGCCACCCGAACCACGAGGCGCTTGAAGACAAGGGTGCAGCCGACCCGCTCGAGGCCAAGGCCAAGGCGCACGACCTCAACTACGTGAAGCTCGACGGTGAGGTCGGCGTCATCGGCAATGGCGCTGGGCTCGTGATGTCCACACTCGACGTGGTCAGCTATGCGGGGGAGAAGCACGGCGGCGTGCGGCCCGCCAACTTCCTCGACATCGGGGGCGGAGCATCCGCCGAGGTCATGGCAGCGGGGCTGGACGTGATCCTGGGCGACCCGCAGGTGAAGAGCGTGTTCGTCAACGTCTTCGGCGGCATCACCGCGTGCGACGCCGTGGCCAACGGAATCGTCAAGGCGCTGGAAATGCTGGGGGCGACGGCGACGAAGCCGCTGGTCGTGCGACTCGACGGCAACAAGGTCGAAGAGGGCCGCGCGATCCTGCGCGAAGCCAACAACCCGCTGGTCACCCTGGCGGACACCATGGACGAAGGCGCCGACAAGGCCGCCGAGCTCGCGAACGCGTAAGGACAGCAGAATGTCGATCTTCCTCAACAAGAGCAACAAGGTCATCGTGCAGGGCATCACCGGCGGCGAGGGCACCAAGCACACCGCCCTGATGCTGAAGGCCGGAACCCAGGTCGTCGGCGGCGTCAACGCCCGCAAGGCCGGCACCACTGTCGAGCACGAGGGTGGCGTGAGCCTGCCGGTGTTCGGCACCGTGGCCGAGGCGATGAAGGAGACCGGCGCCGACACCTCCATCGTGTTCGTACCCCCGGCTTTCGCAAAAGATGCCGTGGTCGAGGCAATCGAGGCCGGCATCCCGTTGGTCGTCGTGATCACGGAGGGCATCCCCGTGCAGGATTCCGCGGAGTTCTGGGCGCTCGCGAAGTCGAAAGGCAACGCGACGCAGATCATCGGCCCGAACTGCCCCGGCATCATCACGCCAGGCGAGTCGCTGGTCGGCATCACCCCGGCAAACATCACCGGTAAAGGGCCGATCGGCCTCGTGTCGAAGTCGGGCACGCTGACCTACCAAATGATGTACGAGCTGCGTGACCTTGGCTTCTCGACGGCCATCGGAATCGGTGGTGACCCGATAGTGGGCACCACCCACATCGACGCGCTCCGTGCATTCCAGGATGACCCGGAGACCGAAGCGATAGTCATGATCGGTGAAATCGGTGGTGACGCCGAAGAACGGGCCGCCGACTTCATCCGTGAATACGTGACAAAGCCGGTAGTCGGATACGTCGCTGGATTCACCGCCCCTGAGGGCAAGACGATGGGCCATGCCGGCGCCATCGTCTCTGCTGGCGCCGGTACCGCGCAGGGCAAGAAGGAGGCCCTCGAGGCCGCCGGAGTCAAGGTCGGCAAGACGCCGAGTGAGACAGCAGCCCTCGTGCGCGAGATCCTCGCCGTCCGCTAACCGCCGCCCGCTACCCCCGCCACTGGGCGGCGCGCACCCCTGTTGGCGCGCGGCTCGCCCTGTAATGTGCTGAACATGCCGCTTCGAATTTCACGCCGCTTCACTGCCGTCGCAGCGGCATCCGCAGTGCTTCTCGCTCTCTCGGGGTGCAGCCTGCTGCCCATTGGCCACCCCGACAAGCCGGTCGCGACAAACGTTCCCCACGGCTTCGACGAGTTCTACGGGCAGACTCTCCGCTGGCAGAACTGCGACAGCGGAATGCAGTGCACGACAGTTAAGTCGCCGGTGAACTGGGATGCCCCGGCCGACGGCTCAATCGACCTCGCGGTTATCCGCCACCGGGCGAGCGGCAAGCCGCTCGGTTCGCTCCTGGTCAACCCGGGCGGCCCCGGCGGTTCGGGCGTCGACTTCGTCTCCTATGGAGTCACGTCAGCAGTCTCCAGCACTCTCGCACGTAACTACGACGTCATCGGCTGGGACCCCCGCGGCGTCGGCCAGTCAACGCCGGTCACCTGCTTCACTGACCCGAAGCAGACGGATCAGGAGCTGTATGGCACGTTCGACCAGGCCTACGGCACGCAGGGTTGGATCGACGAACTGGTTCCTGAGCAAAAGACCTTCGCGGCAGCATGCCAGAAGAACACGGGCGAGTTGCTCGCCCATGTCGACACGGCAAGCACGGCGAGAGACATGGACCTGATTCGAGCGCTGCTCGGCGACGAGAAACTCAACTACCTCGGTTACTCTTACGGCACCTTCCTCGGCGCCATGTACGCCGAGCTGTTCCCACAGAACGTCGGCAAGATGGTTCTCGACGGGGCCCTCGACCCGACGGTGAGTTCGCTCGACGAGCTCAAGGTGCAGATGGCCGGGTTCGACGGCGCATTCCGCGCGTATATGGCGTCATGCCTCAAGTCGAGCGACTGCCCGTTCACCGGATCGGTCGACACCGCGTTGCGCGAGGCGCGCTCCGTGCTCGACACCGTGACGGCCAAGCACCTCACAAACCCTGACGGCCGGGTGCTTGATTCGGCGACCCTCGCGACAGGTATCAGCTTTAATCTGTATTCGCAGCAGTACTGGCCCGACATGACAAGCATGTTCGTCGCACTTCGGTCGGGCGACCCCAGCGAGGTGTTCGACAACGCAGACAGCTACAACTCACGCAGCTACGACGGCAGCTATTCCACGAACTCCTTCGAGGTCTACACCGCAGTGAACTGCCTCGACGGCGACTTTGATACCGACCCGACTTCGACACTGGACGGCGTGGCCCAGATTGACGCTGCGGCTCCGATCCTCGGTAAGTACATGGCGTTCGACGACTACGCAATGCTCGACACTGCATGCACGAACTGGCCGGTACCGCACGCTGACCTGCCCACGGTATTCGACGCCAAGGGCGCCCCGCCCATACTCGTGATCGGCACGACAAACGATCCAGCTACGCCGCTGGTCTGGGCACAGTCCCTCGCGAAGCAGCTGTCAAGCGGAGTTCTGATCACCCACAAGGGCGAGGGCCACACCGCCTACAACCGCGGCAACACCTGCGTCGACGGAGCTGTCGACGGCTACTTCGTGAAGGGCACGGTTCCCGCGTCCGATCCGATGTGCTGAGCCTTCCAGCGGTGCCCATGTAGCGTGAACGCATGGGTTTCCAGAAGTGGGTGCGCGAGCACTTCGTCACAGCAGACGCCGTGTACGGGCTCATCCTTTACTCGGCGCTGGTCGCGGGAGTCTCTGACGACCACTCGTCGTCGCTCGAGGTGCTGGGTCTCTCAGTCGCATCCCTCGTGATCTTCTGGGGTGCCCACGTATTCGCGGGCACCGTGGCCGGGCACGGTGCTGAGGTCAGCCTTGGGGCATCTCTGCGGCGCTCTTTCGGGCACTCATCGGGCATGCTCTACGCAGCAATCCTCCCGTCGCTGGCTCTGCTTCTCGGCGTCTTCAACCTGATCAGCGCCGACGACGCCGTCAACCTTGCCCTGCTTGTCGGCACGGTCGTGCTCGGGCTGTTGGGGTTCTACGCCTTTTCGCAGCGCAAACGCGGAATCATCATTCGCATCCTGGGTGGGCTGGGCACTGCGATGTTCGGCCTGCTCATGATCGTGCTCAACGTCGTAGTTCACTGATGCCGACGGCTGCCTCGTGAACCGCCAGCTCACTGCGCTCTTTGCCGCCTTCGAGGCACTTCTGGTCGTCGCCATCGGCATCGCGATTCCTCTCGCGCCGCTCACGATCCTCTGGGGCGTGCAGTACGGTTTCGCTCTCGACTGGACGACATTCTGGCGCACCTCCGTCGACCTTTGGCTCGTCGGTCATGGCGTCGACATAACGCTGGTCCTTGATCCTGCGACCGCGGCGAGCCTCGGTGTCGTCGGTGCGGCAGTGCCGGTCACCATCACCATCGCGGCCCTCGGGTTCGCTCTGCTGACGGTGCTACTCGGCGTCCGGGCCGGCCGGCGAGTCGGCGAAGCGCGGTACAGCGGGCTTGGGGAGCTGGTTTCGCTCGGCACGTTTGCCGCGTTGTCGTTCGCTGTGACGTTGTCGACGAGTCATCCGGATGCGAGCCCGTCGCTCTGGCAAGGCACGGTGCTGCCGACAGCTGTCTTCGCGATTGGCCTGGCAATCGGGGTGCGTCGCACGCGTCGCGAGCAGGCGACGGCATCGCCTCGTCAACTAGGACGGACGTTGCGCGATCCCACCCGCAACTGGCCCCCAGAGGCCCGAGCTACAGCCGTTGCGGCACTGCGCGGCGGCGCGGCGGCGGCGGCCGGGATCATCACGCTCGCCGCCCTCGCCCTGGCCGGCCTTCTCGCGCTTTCGTACGCGAAGATCATCACTCTCTATGAGAGCCTGCACACCGAACTGCTTGGCGGTATCGCTGTCACGCTCGGCCAGATCGCGTTCTTGCCGAACATCGTCATCTGGACGGCAAGCTGGCTGGTGGGCCCTGGCTTCGCGGTTGGCACGGGGTCGTCTGTGTCGCCGCTCGGAACTGAGCTCGGCCCGGTACCCGCGATCCCCATTCTCGGAGTGCTGCCCGCGGGGCAACTCGCGTTCGGGTTTGTCGGGCTACTGGTTCCCGTGGTCGTGGGCTTCTTCGTCGGAGCTGTGCTCGGGCCCGCGCTCAAGCCTGTGGTGAACGGCGGGCTGGTCGTGGTGGCGGGGATCGGCGTTGGCGTTGTCGGCGGCGTCATCCTCGGGCTGCTCGCGTGGTTCTCCGCGGGCGCTGCCGGTCCGGGCCGACTCGCGGACGTCGGCCCAAACCCGTGGAGTGTGGGTCTCGCAGCGGCGCTCGAGCTGGGCGTCTCGGCCGTCATCGGCTTGCTCGCGAGCGCGCGAATCCGCCAACGGTAGGCTGTGCGGATGCTCTCACTCGTCGTCCTCATCTCCGGCGGCGGCTCCAACCTGCGGGCGCTGCTTGAGGCGGCGGAAGACGCCCAATTTCCGGCGCGGGTTGTCGCGGTGGGGGCCGATCGCTACGCCGACGGGTTCGAACACGCTGAAGACTTTGGCATTCCCACCTTCTCCGTCGCGATGTCGAATTTCGCCGATCGTGAGTTGTGGGGGGATGCGCTTCTCGAACAGATCTGCGTCTGGAATGCCGATCTCGTTGTGCTGAGCGGCTTCATGAAGCTGCTTCCGCCACGGGTGGTTGCGGCGCTCTCGCCGAACCTCATCAATACCCACCCGGCTTACTTGCCCGAGTTCCCCGGCGCGCATGCTGTTCGGGATGCCATCGAGGCGCACGTTAGCGAAACAGGCGCGAGCGTGATCATCGTCGACAACGGAGTAGACAGCGGACCGATCATCTCGCAGGAGCGCGTGTCGGTCGGCGCGGCCGACACCGAGGAGCGCCTGCGCCAGCGCATCAAGCCGGTGGAACGCCGACTGCTCATCCAGGCCGTGCTCGATATCGCGAACGGTCACGTCGACCTCGCGGCGCTCGCTCGGCGCTGACTAACAACGGCGCTGAGCCGTGACGGCGCCGAGCTGTAACATTGTCTCGTCGCGACTGGCGTTCAGATGGGGTTCCATCGGGGAGCGACTCTTCCCCTACTCGCACGGCCGACCGATCCTCCGGATCGTTCGGAACCGGCGAGCGGGGGCCCAACTGATTCGGCCGTTCGCCTGGGCCGGACCGGACAGCCCTTTCCGGATACCCAAGGAGCAGCCATGCAGATGCCCTCTTCCCGCGACTACCGCCAGCGCGACGCGATCCCGATTCAGCGCGCGCTGATCTCGGTGAGCGACAAGACTGGTCTTGTCGAGCTCGCGACGGCGCTCGTCGCGGCAGGCGTGGAAATCGTTTCGACAGGTTCGACCGCGAAAACAATCGCGGATGCCGGGCTCCCGGTCACCGAGGTCGCCACCGTCACCGGGTTCCCCGAGTCGCTCGACGGCAGGGTGCGCACCCTGCACCCCGCGATCCACGCGGGCCTCCTCGCCGACCTGCGGCTCGAAGCGCACGAGACAGAGCTCGCGGAACTCGGCATCAAGGCGTTCCAGCTGGTGGTGTCGAACCTCTATCCGTTCGTCGAGACCGTGGCGTCGGGGGCAGCGCCGGATGACATCGTCGAGCAGATCGACATCGGCGGGCCGGCCCTCGTGCGCGCCTCGGCAAAGAACCACGCGAATGTCGCGATAGTGACATCCCCGGCCGGATACTCCCAGGTGCTCAAAGCGCTCACCCTCGGGGGCACCACCCTGGCGCAGCGCCAGCGACTGGCGGGAGAGGCGTTCGCGCACACCGCCGCCTATGACCGGGCTGTCGCTGCGTGGTTCGCAGAGAACGTGGGCATCCGCGCGGAGCAT
>JBDUDZ010000048.1:0-12011 GCA_040002635.1 Rhodoglobus sp. | reverse complement strand
GTGCGCTCGGTGAGGCCGGCGCGTTCGGCGATCTGCGCGGCGGTGGTCTGGTCGAAGCCGCGCTCGCCGAAGAGCTCTTCGGCCGCCTGGAGGAGACGACCGCGGGAGTCGGGCTGCCAGCGGACCATGTTTTGATTCTACGTGATGACAGCGGCTGACATCGGTGTTACAGTCATGTCAGTAACTGACATCGAAAGGCACATCATGGAGTATTTCGTCACCGGGGCATCCGGATGGATCGGCACGGCCGTCACCGCAGAACTGCTGCAGCACGGCCACGAGGTCGTCGGCCTCGCGCGAAACGACGAGTCGGCGGCGAAACTCTCCGCGGCGGGCGCCCACGTGTTCCGGGGGTCGATCGACGACGCGGATGGGCTGCGCGCGCCCGCCGAGGCTGCAGACGGCGTCATCCACCTGGCCTTCAATCACGACTTCTCGGCCCACGCAGCCGCAGCCGAGGCCGACCGCGCGGTGATCACGGCGCTCGGCGAGACGCTCGCCGGATCAGACCGCCCGCTCATCGTTCCGTCAGGAGTGCTGGGCCTCGGCAACGGCGTCGATGTCGCTACCGAGCGCACCGAATTCGACCTCGCAAAGACGGCATCGCCGCGTCTGCCCAACGGCAAGCTCGCCCTCGATTTCGCCGATCGGGGCGTGCGCGTGGTCTCGGTGCGGTTCGCGCCGACCGTGCACGGCGATGGCGATCACGGTTTCATGGCCGGCTACGTGGCGATGGACCGCCTGGCGGGCGTCGCCGGGTTCATGGGTGACGGCAGCCAGACCTGGCCCGCAGTGCACGTCGCGGATGCCGCGGTGCTGGTGCGCCTCGCCCTCGAGAAGGCGCCGGCTGGCTCCGTTCTCCACGCCGTCGCCGACGAGGGCGTCGAGCACCGCGCCATCGCCGACGTCATGGGGGAGAAGCTCGGCCTGCCGGTCCGTGCATTCGAGCCCGACGAGATCCCGGAGCAGTGGGCCTGGCTCGCACGCTTCCTCGGCTTCGGCAGCCGGGCATCGAGCACCGCGACGCAGGAGCTGCTGGGCTGGACGCCCACCCACAACACCCTGCTCGAAGACCTCGCGGCGGGGTACTACACGGAGCGCTGAGCGGGGGTCGGGCGCACCCTGTCGCACCCCGCGAGTACCGTAAACGACATGTGCGGTCGCTTCGCGATGAACAACGAGACAAATGAGTTGCTCGAGCAGATTGTGCGCGAGCACGGTGCCTCGGCGATTGTTGACTGGCAAACGCACTGGCGGACGCACTGGCCGGCGAACTACAACGTGGCCCCCACCCAGCAGGTGCCGGTGGCTCGTGAGGTCGCCGGGCAGCGGCTGATCGAGTCGGTGCGGTGGGGCATGGTTGCTCCGTTCGCGAAAGAGTTCGGTGGCAAGCCGGTTATCAACGCGCGCATCGAGACTGTGGCCAGCAACGGCATGTTCAAGGGCCCATTCGCGACGGGTCGCTGCGTGGTGTCGGCGCTCGGCTACTACGAGTGGCAAGAGCGAGCCGACGGCAAGCAGCCGTTCTTCGTGCACGACCCGCAACATCCGCTCGCACTCGCCGGAATCGTGCGGGCGTGGCACGACCCGGCACTGCCCAAAGGCGACCCGGATGCCGTGAAGCTGTCGATGGCGATCATCACGATGGACGCCCACCAGGTTCCGGGTGACGTGCACGACCGTGAGCCGGCGTTCCTGATCCCGGAGGCGATCGACGACTGGCTGGGCAGCGAACTGGACTCTGACCACCTCACCCAACTGCTGCTCAGCTCGGCTGATGCGATAGCGAACGACCTCGAGTTTTACGAGGTCTCACGCTCGGTGAACTCCGTGGTGAAGTCGAAAGGCGTGCCCAACGACGGGCCAGAGCTGATTGACCCGCTCTAGCCTGGCCCGCGCTGGCCCGCGTCATGCAGATCGCCGCTTGCGCGACCGCATCACAAGCACGAGACCTGCCGCTACGACGCCTGCCGCACCGGTGATGATGGCGAGAAGCGGGAGATTCACGCCCGTCATCCCCAGCACGGCCGGGGTCACCGGCACTGTGGTTCGAGCGCAGCTGCGTGAGGGGTCTGCCGAGCAGGGGCTGCCAACAACGGGAGGTGAGTAACCGCGCGGGTTGCGGATCGAGGCACTGTTCAGAATCTCGTTGTCATCCTGGCGGGCATCCACTGTCGCGGTGACCATCAGAACGAGCGTGTCGTCGCGAGCCATGATCGGGATGCTCCAGCTCACGGTGCGGGTGGCGGGGTCGTAACTGCCACCGTGGTCGGCGGAGACGAAGCTCAGCCCCGTCGGCAGTTGGTCGTTGACGGTGGTGGCGATACTGTCGCGGGTGCCGGTGTTTCCGACTGTCACTGTGTATTTCAAAAGGTCGCCAGGCACAGCGTTCGCCTTATCAACTGACTTGCCGATTGTGAAGCGGTCGTCGGAGGCGGTGATACCGACCTTGGGCGACTCGGTCGGCAGCAGCGCTGTGCCCGCGGTGGTCTGACCGTAAGCGGCAACACTGTTCCACGCGATGAGGTCTTTGCTGATCGTTGGCACGCTCATCTGGAAGCCCAGTGTGAGCCCTTGACCGGTGAGGTACTGGGCACTGGATTGCAGGCGGATCGACATGACGTTTGCCAGGCCGCCGAGGGTGGCGGGGTCGGTCGTCCAGTCGTTCACGCACGCGACCTGCCCGGGGTAGACCTCGGGGCGGCAGGCGTTAGCGGATGCCGAGTAGGCGACAGTCACACCCGCGGGGGCAGCACCAACTGAGGCAAGCAGCGGGCGAAACTGACTGCCGCGCGGTTCAGTTGCCTGGGCAGCGCTCACCCCGGTGTCACCGACATGCGGGAGCACGTCATACAAGACCACGCCTTGGAGGGTCGGCGCGCCGGTGTTCTGCCAGTTGAGTGCGTAGTCGGCGACGCCGCCGGTGAGTGCGACGTGACCGACAGCAGGAAATTGCTGCGGCGTGGTGTCGTAGTCGCCCTGCACGGTCTTGGTGAGCTGGAACTGGCCAGAAGTCGAGGTCACAGTTCGGAAGGTGGCACTCGCTTGGCAGTTGGCAGTGCTGGCCGCCGGGTCGCCGCGCACATTGTCGTCGTCGTTGGCGGCATAATTGCCAGCGGCACAGGACGGCAGCAGGTCGGCGTCGTCGTAGAAGACGCGTGCTGTGTTCACGTACACGCCGGGAGAAGTCGGTTTGTCTACGGTGAGCGGTGAAAGGGTCAGCGTGAACTGGCCAGCTTCGGCCGGTAGCTTCGCGACGGGCAGGGTGACCCGGATCAGGTCCTGGCCGGGCAGGTAATCAGTGTCGACCACGATGTTCAGGTCGGATGCCGTGAGCGGAATCGCCGCACCGCCGGGTCTGGTGAGTGACGCGGTGATACTCGCCGGATTGCTCGCCAGGTCGGTGTCGGCAGGCAGCAGGTCTGAAATCACCAGGTCGGAGGTGGGCACTCCTGGGCTGAACAGGCTGGCGGTCAGTTGCACGCGGGCCTGCGTGCCGGTGGCGGCGCCGACATCAGACATGGTCTTCGTGAGGCCGATCTGGGGCGCGTTGATGATGAAAATATCCGCTGGCCCGGAAGTCTGCGAGTCTGTCGTGGAGGTTGCGGCACCGAGGTACCAGGCGATGCTCGCGACGTTATGCAAGACCTGGCCATCGTGAGTGCTGGGGTCTGCGTAGCCGTAGACCCGGATGTTGTCGCTCAATCGCGTTTGCTGGCTGGCGTCTCGCGGGATGACCAGTTCGGCCACCTGGCCGAGGTCGGCGGTGGGGATTACCCAGCCCGCCCATCCGGAGCCGCTGGTTTCGAAGACCATGTTCTTGGTGACGCCTGCGACATCGATGTACTGGGGAAGGTAACCGACAGCGGGCCCGGCGCCGGAGTAGTCGATACGCACGCCAACCACGTGGAAGGCCGGCGCCGCACAGACACCCGCATCTTGCGTGTACACACCGGAACCGGAAAGGTCTGACAAGCACGGCACCTTGTCGTGGATCTCGTATTGGAACGACTCGTATTGGATCCGCGGGCTGATCGTGTAGGTCGCAGGGGCAGCGTCAAGCACGGATGCCGGGCGGGAGCTGTTATCGCCGTTGGGCAGCCAGCGGCCCGGGTAGGTGGCACGCCGGTCAGGGTTGCCGCTCGGAGCCCGGTTCAGCGGGGCTGCTGAACTCTTGCTCAGCGAGTGGGTGCCGGGGATCGCCGGATCGCCGGTGGCGAGCATGACCACCACGCGGGTGCCGGTGCCGGTCGCCTGCGGGCCGCCGCCTACCGGGTCGGCCACGACGTTGACCGAGTTCGGGACGTTCTGGTACGGGGCAAAGTCAGATCCGGCACCACCGACGGAACCCACAGTCGCCTGCACCGTGATGGTGTCTGCGGCAGCGCCTGGGGCCGTACCGCCGCAGGATACTGGCACGCTGGCGGCATCCGGATAATTCCACGTCAGTTGGCCCGATGCTGGGCCGACCGTTGTTGGCGCGGGAGTGGATGACGCGAATGTGAGGCCAGCCGGAAGAGTGTCGGTGATCGTCATGCTCGCGGCGTACACCGAACCGACAGGCTTGCTCGCCGGGCAGGTAGCCCGAAGGGTGTAGGAAATCGTCTCGCCTGCGGCATAGAAGGTGCGGTCGCTGGTCTTTGCCACAGTCAACGGCACCGTCGCGGTGGCCGTCCCCACTGCGGCAGCGGGAGCGGTGGTACCGGTCATGTCAGGGTCGGTACTTGACACCGTCGGCAGCAGGCTCCACGTCGTGCCATTGGCGGTCCTGAGGTTCGGCGGCGTGACGGAGAGGATGATGCTCTGCGAGCTGCCTGCAGGGATGGAGTTGTCTAGCGTGACGACCAGGTTATTGCCGACGATCGACCAGCCCTGGATGAACCCTGCGGGGCCGCCGGTGACAGCGAAGCCCCACCCCGTCATGTCGACAGCGGAGTCGAGGGGGATCGTCACCACCGAGTCATTGCAGGTCGGGGCGTTGGTGCCTGCACACGCGAGGTTGATCTGATAAGTGAATGTTGATCCAGACGCCTGGGTGGTTGAATTTGTCGCCTGGATGCTCACTCCGATCGCGACCGCATTCGCGGCGATTGCGCCACCGGCAACGGAAAGCACGGCCCCCAGCGACAGGGCTGCAAACGCTGACAGGAGCCGACGCGCGGCGATGCGGGGCGTGTTTCGAGACGGGCGGGCACGAAGCATGGTGATGGTTCCTCACGGGTACAAACAGATGGCGCAATGTGGCGCCTACCTACCTAGACCCGTCGGAGGGGGCCGGTATGACGCGAGAAGTGGAAAAAACTTTGCCCCCACTTCGGGCAGCTCGAATTTTGGGCTCGCACCTGTCGTAATTACTTTTCGCTTCTGCCGTCATTATTTCTGCGAGTCGCAGTCTTTTATAAGATGGAGTTCATTGTGCGCGGCGGATCGAATCTCGAGCACCGGGGGGACTCCACCCTCGTCCAGCTGACCCGGTCTGGTGACAGTCGCGCTTTCGCCGTCCTGTGGCAGCGTCACGCCTCGGCAGGTGCGGCCGCGGCCCAGCAGTTTGCTTCGATCGCCGACCCTGAGGATCTCGTCTCCGAGGCGTACCTGCGCATCCTCCGCGCCGTGCAGGGCGGAGGAGGGCCCACCGAGGCGTTCCGGCCCTACCTCTACCGCACGATCCGCAATGTCGCCCTCGGCTGGATCGATAAGACGTCTCCCATTTCGCTTGAGGTAGCACCGCAACTCGAAGACCCTGACGGTGATCCAGAAAACCTGGCTCTGGAGCGCACGATCACTGTTCGCGCATTCCAGACCCTGCCCGAGCGTTGGCAAACTGTGCTGTGGTACCTCGAGGTCGAGGGGTTACAGCCTGCCGAAGCCGCGCCACTGCTCGAACTGAGCCCCAACGCCGTCTCCGCACTCGCTGTCCGCGCTCGTGAAGGGCTAAAGAAGGCCTGGCTGCAGGCGCACGTCAGCCACCTCCCCGTGCCGCCCGACTGTCAGTGGACTACCGAGCGGATGGGCCAGTACACGCGCGGCGTCCTGACGCCACCTGCCCGCAGCCGATTTGACCGCCACCTCAAGAACTGCACCCGGTGCTCGACGCTCGTGGATGAGGTGAACAATCTCAGCGGCTGGCTCGCCGGGATACTTCTTCCCGTCACCGTGGGTGGCGCTGCGGGTGCTGGCCTGCTCGCCCAACTTCGTGCCGGGCATCCTGCTTCGGTCGCTGCCGCCAAACTCGGTGCGAGTCGCATTACGGTCGCTCGCAGCGCTGTCATCGCTGGCGCCGGCATAGTGGCAGTCGCGGCGATTGCAACCGGCGCGTGGGCGGTCAGTCTGCCGCCTGCCCTGCCCGTGTCGACCCCTGTTGCCGCAGACCCCGGGCGGGATGCGTCTCCTTCCGCCGAGCCGACAGCTGTCCCGTCGCCGACAGCAGCGGCGCCCACCGATCCGGCGCCCACCGATCCGGCTCCCACCGACCCGCCTCCGCCTGCCTCGCCGGCGGATCCGGCACCGGTAGCCCCAGCCCCGCCCGTGGTGGCGCAGCCCGATGTCACGGCACCCGCAATCCCGGTGCTTCTGGATCCTGCCGCTGGTGCGCTGACCAACAACGCCAGCCCCGTGTTCACCGGCACCGGTGAGCCCGGCGCTCACGTCGATGTGCAGGTCACCGATCCCAGCACCGGGATGCTGTCGACTATCGCCGCTACGACCGTTGACCCTGCCGGAAACTGGGTCGCGCTAACGACTGTCGCACTGCCTGATGGCCAGCACAGCATCAGTACATCGCAAGTCGACCCTGCCGGAAACAGGTCACCGGCCGACGTGCGCGTCATCGTGGTCGACACTGTCGCAACGCCGCCGCAGGTCGACGCGCTCCCCGCCCAACCGATGCTGTTCCTCCCCGACATCACGGGAAGTGCGGAGCCGGGAGCCACCGTCTCGCTTCGAGACGATCTCGGAGCCGTTCTCGGCACCACCCTCGCGGGAACCGACGGCCGCTGGACGATCTCGTTGCCGGATCCGGCGCGCGATGGCGCGACCCTCAGTGCGACACAGACCGATCCCGCCGGAAACGTTTCGTCGTGGTCGGCTGCCACGCCCCAGCTGATTTTCGACCGACCGGGCATTCCTTCGCCCGCGCCCGATGCCGCGATCCCATCGACCTCAGGATCGACAGTTGTCGAGATCGAACTCGACGGCCACGAGGGTATGCAGGTGCAGGTGTTCGTCGACGGAGTGAGCACCGGAAACGTCCACACCCTCGAAGCGGCACCCATCGTCAGGGTGACGCCGCCGTTGGCCGATGGCGCTCATACTGTGGGAGTTCGCTATTTCGACCCGGGCACGGGTGCGGCAGGATCGGTTTACACAGTCGCATTCGTGATCGGATAGGCGTAGCGCGATAGCAATCGAAGTCGGCGAGCAGCAGTATTGGCTACAGAAAAGGCTTAGGAAGGCTCGAATGTTGAATTCCCATCTGGCCGATCTTCCGGTAGGAGCGCTCGTTGCACTCGGCGTGCTGGCGGTTCTCGAGATTGCACTCGACGTCGTTGCGCTCGTGAACCTCTATCGACGGCCTGCGCACCTTGTAACGCTGCCCAGCAAATGGATCTGGGTCGCGATCATCGTGCTCGTGAATGTCTTTGGCGCGATTCTCTACTTTGCGCTCGGGCGCAAACCAGCGTTGGTCGACCCGGCCGTCGGCCAGTCACCGTCCACGTCGCGGTCGGCTGCAGACATTGCCGACGCCCTGTACGGCAAGAACGACGAGACCCCCACACCGTGAGTTCGGCAATCGAGGCCGTCGCGCTGACCAAAACCTACGGCGACAAGCATGCCCTCGATGCTGTCGACCTCTCAGTTGAGGAAGGGTCGGTCTTCGGGTTCCTCGGCCCGAACGGCGCAGGCAAGACGACAATGCTGCGCCTTCTTACCGGGCTTTCGCGGCCCACGAGCGGAACCGTGTCGGTGCTGGGTCACAACGTCGTCACCGCAGGCAACACCGTGCGCGCCCAGCTGGGATTCCTGCCCGACGTGCCGGCCTTCTACGACTGGATGATCGCACCCGAGTTTCTGGCTTTCGCGGGCGGCCTGTTCGGGCTGAAGGGTGCCGCGCTGGGCGACCGCGCCGAGATGCTGCTCGAGCTTGCCGGGCTCACCGGTGTCACGACCAAAATCGGTGGCTACTCGCGTGGGATGAAGCAGCGTCTCGGCATCGCCCAGGCCCTCATCAACGCGCCGCGCCTGCTCATGCTCGACGAACCGACGAGCGCGCTCGACCCGATCGGCCGCAAAGAGGTGCTCGACATGATCGTGTCGCTGCGTGGCCGCACCACGGTGTTTTTCTCCACCCACATCCTCGGCGACGTCGAGCGCGTCTGCGACACCGTCGCCATTCTCGATCGCGGTCGCATCCTGACTCAAGCGCCGATAGTAGAACTGAAGAAGCGCTACGGCACGCAGCGTGTTGTTGTCGAAGTCACCGATGGCACTGATGCCCTCGCCGCGACCATCACCGACTGCAGCTGGGCAAAGTCGGTCGCGCGCGGCGCGCAGGGTGAAATCGAGGTGACGGTGAGCGATGTCGACGTAGCGCGACGGGAGCTGCCGGCCCTCATCGCCCGCCAGGGCACGGGGCTGATTCGCATGGAGGCGGGCGAGATGGGGCTCGAAGAAGTTTTCGTCGAACTCGTGGGCGGAGTGCACGCGTGAGCGCGACATCCGTATTCGCGCAGAAAGAGGCGCGCGAAATCTGGCGCACCTGGCGCATCTGGGTGCTGCCGGGCATCATCCTGTTCCTGGCAGTGTCGGGGCCGGTGCTGGCCCGATTCACGCCAGAACTGGTGGGCGCACTCGCGGGAAGCCAGCTGGGAAACCTCGTGCTTCCCCCGCCCACCTACCTCGATTCGTACGCCCAGTGGATCAAGAATCTCGACCAGATCGCGTTGATCGCGTTGATCATCATCTACGGCGGCATCGTCTCGGCGGAGACCAGCAGTGGCACTGCAACACTGGTTCTGACCAAGCCGGTCTCTCGCGGCGCATTCGTTGTCGTCAAGGCCGGGGTGCACACCGCCTTCCTCGCCACCCTGCTCGGTGTGGGAACGCTCATCACCTGGTGCGAGACCGCGATCGTGTTCGGCACGGCACCCGCACCCGAACTCTGGCAGGCGAGCCTGGTCTGGCTCACCCTGGGAGTGTTGATGCTGAGCGTGATGATCCTGCTCTCGACTGTCATCTCGTCAACCGCGGGTGCGGCCGGCGCAGGTCTCGGCGTGTTCCTGTTGCTCTCGATCGGTGGCATCTGGAAACCGCTGAACGACTACTCCCCAGCGGGATTATCGAGCCAGGCGGCCGCCATCGCCAGCGGAGTGCATCAAGAATTCGACCCTTGGCCCGTGGTCACCGCGATCGTGCTGAGCGTTGTGCTTGTCGGTTTGGCGGCCCTGTTGTTCCGACGCAAAGAGCTCTAGGCGAGAGTTTCCGGCCGCTCCAGGCCACAGGTACCAGGGTCTCGATACACCGCCTTCGGCGCCTACTCGACCAACGCGTTACGGCGGCATTACGCATGCGGTTCAGGGTGGACAGGGTCAACTACCGACTCGGAGGTCACATGTCGCACTCACGTATTCTCGTCACCGGTGTGCTCACCACACTCACCCTGGCCCTTGTCGGCTGCGCACCCTCAGTACCAGCCGGGGGCACCGCCCCGACATCGCCACCTGCCCAGGCAAGCTCCCCGCCGCCGGCCAGTTCGGGCTCCGATGCATCACTCACACTCATTGACGTCTGCACCGCTGTTCCTGCTTCGTTAGTCGCGGGTCTGCTGAGTAGGCCATACACGGAGGCGGACAAGGGATTCAAGACTGCAACGGCCAGCGGCTGCGACTATGAAGGAGCGGGCGGTGATGCATCTGGACTTGACCTGATGCTTTCGATGCAGATGGGGGCATCCAAGGCCGACCTTGACACAGTGCTGGCCAAGCTGGCCAACGACGGCGAGACCCCCCAGCCAATCGCTGGCCTTGGGGATGCCGCGGCAAGCGTCAAGGATGTGGTGGCCGCACTATTCGGAACCACGCTCATAGTTGCAACCGATGTCGGGGAGCCCACCGTCGGTGACGATCTCACCACCGCCCAACTCACCGCGGCCGTAAAGTCGCTCCAACAGGCCGCACGCTAGTGCCCGACCCGAGGACGTTCGCCGCCTGCCGTTTCCCCGCGGCACTGGTCGGCTCGGTGCTGTGTGCGGCAGTGTTGGCCGGATGCTCGGCGGGCGGGCCGGCCCCATCGCGTTCACCGGGAGACCAGCCTGCGCCCGGCGCCTCGACTGCTGCCACCGGTTTCATCCTGCCCACGTCATGCCTCTCCGCGACAGACGTTTCATCGTTGCTTGGCGAGCCCGCCTATGGCCCTACCGTGAGCGCCGACTCCAGCAGCCTGCTGTGCGAGTACTTGACCGCAACGCAGGATGGGCCGATTGTCGACATCGAGCCCGCCGGTTCGCTGACACCCGCGACGTTCGCTGCCCACTTCGAGAGCGCGCCGCCCGACGGAGCGACGGCGACGCCTGCTTCCGGGCTTGGTGACAAGGCCGCAATACTGACTTTCTCCACCGGCGCGCACGGGGTGTACGTCTTAGTCGGCAACTACACCATCGACATTGCCAGCGGCAGTGCGTCGGTCGCCAACGAGGAGAGGCTCGCCAGGAAGTTGCTCGCCGGATAGCTGCTAGCCGACATGGTGAACATCAAACGGTGGGAGTTGTCAATTGCGACGTCGCCAGGTGAGCACGACGTGCAGCAGCGGCACTGCCGCCGCCCCCATCAGCACCCAGCCCAGCACCGGGTCACTCGGGTGCAGCAGCACGCCGGCGAACAACAATGCGGCGAAGACTATCGCTGAAACTACGCGGCCCGCGGAGCGTTCCAGCGAACGCAGTCGACGATCGACGTCGGGGGTGCGAACGGAGAGCTGACCCCGGTCGATCCGCGACATGAGTTCGTCGAAGCGCCGCGGCAACCCGGCGAGCGTGGTGGCGTAACTGACAGCCTGCTGGCCGAGGCCACGGAGTGCGCCCCGACCGCCCGCACTCAGGATGTCGCGGGCGAACGGCTCGACGGCATCCCACATATTGAAGTTGCGATCCAGCGCGCTGGTGACGCCCGAGATGAGACCGACAGTGCGAAAGAGCAGCAGGAAGCTTTCGGGCAACTGGAACGGCAGGGCGCGCATTGTCTCGCCGAACTCGGTGGCAAACTTCTCCATCTCGCGCGGGTCGACTTTTTGCAGTTCTGCGATGCCCATTCCGCCAAACCTGTCGAAGAGGGTCGTCAGGGCGCGTTCGAGTTCGTCGGTGTCAGCTGCGCTCACCAGCACGCCGAGCCGTTCGAGGGCGGCGACCAGCGCGCGACCGTCGCGTGCGACAGCGGCGAGGATGAAGCTGCGCAGGCCATCACGAAGCGTGTCGGTGATTTCGCCCATCATGCCGAAGTCGATGTAGGTGAGCCGCCAGCCCCCGCCGACGCCGGGCGTGGGCGTGACGAAGATGTTGCCCGGATGCGGGTCGGCGTGGAAGAAGCCGGCGACGAACACCTGCTGGAAGGTTGCCTGCGCAAGAGCCTGCGCGACAGCGGCTGGGTCGATGCCCGCGGCGGTGAGGGCGGCGATGTCGCTGATCTTGATGGCTGTCACGTCAGACAGGGTGAGCACGCGCAGGCTGGTGCGATCCCACACAACGACTGGCGCGCCGACTGTGGGGTCTGCGGCAAAGTCGTCGGCGAAACGCTCGGCGCTTGCCCCTTCGTGCAGGTAGTCGATCTCTTCAAAGCTCGTCGCGGCAAACTCTTCGACCAGGGCGGGCGCGTCGGCACGAGACGAGACGAGGCGCACCCGAGAGAGCCAGCGGGCGACGCGGCGCAGGGCAGCAAGATCGACGGCAATGACCTCCTCGATGCCCGGGCGCTGCACCTTCACGACGACGTGTTCGAACCCGAGGTCGGCGGCGATGGCGGGGG
>JBDUDZ010000047.1:0-12044 GCA_040002635.1 Rhodoglobus sp. | reverse complement strand
AGTTTCGACCGAAGGGCTGCGCGGTGAGCGGAGTGATCGACCCCACCTTCTCGTTTGAGGTGTTGCCACCGCGTACCCCCGCGGCCGAAGCCAGTGTCTTTGAGGCGATCGACCGACTCTGCGAAGTCAACCCCGAATTCATTTCGGTCACGTACCGGCCCACCGGCCATGACCATGCCGCTTCCCTTGCGGTGTTGGGCAAGCTCATTCGTGAGCACCGGGTGCACGCGATGGCACACCTCACCTGCGTCGGCTACACGTACGACACCGCCACCCGCGTGATCCGCGACTTTCTTGATGAGGGCGTAACAAATTTCCTCGCATTGCGTGGGGATATTCCTCCCGGTCAGTCGGAGGAGGACAGTTTCCCCGGTGACCTGGCTAGTGCGGGCGAGTTGGTGCAGCTCATCCACCGCGTCCAGGCGGAGCGCAGTCCTTTCAGCCTCGAAGAGATGCGCGGATTTCCGTCGGGGAAGAAGTTGCGCAGTGGTGAGAAGGTGACTATCGCTGTTGCGGCGTTCCCCAACGGGCATCCGAACTCGCGGTCCCGTGCGCAGGACATCGATACCCTTCTCGCAAAGGAAGCGGCGGGCGCCAATCTGGCGATCACCCAACTTTTCTTCGAGGCTGACGAGTATCTCGAATTCGTGGCCGAAGCAAAAACGGCAGGGGTAACGATGCGCATGCTGCCGGGGATCATGCCGGTGCTGAGCATGGCGAGGTTGCATCGCATCATCGAGCTCACCGGCGAGACCATGCCGCTGCAGCTTCTTGCCGCGCTCGAAGCCGCTCCGGATGCCGCGACCATGGCGCAGGTCGGGATCGACGCGTGCACGCGGCTCGCCCGGGATCTCCTTGCGGGGGGCGCCGACGGCATCCACCTGTACACGTTCAACCGGGCCGATGCCCCACTTGCCGTGCTGAAGGGCGCAGGCCTGCTGAAGACCTCGACCCAACCAGCCTGATCACCCACCAAGAAAAAAATCCGACAATCGTAAGGATGTTTATGTCACGCAGCACCCGTACCCTCCCCGTAGTCTTCGCGATCGCCGTCATGGCACTCGCGGGTTGTACCGCGGCAACTCCGGCAAGCACCCCTAGCGCGGCTCCCGCGACCTCTGGTCCGTGCGAAAAGGTGACGGTCGTCGTTGACTTTGGTGTGCTCAAGCAGCCATCCATTAAGGCCTGCGTGAGCCCTGGGCTCGCCAGCGACGTGCTCAAGGAGGCGAGCGTCACCACCGTGGGAACTGCCGACTATGGAAACCAGGTTGTCTGCCGGGTGAACAATGAGCCGACACCGGAGGAGACCGTGACGATTCCGGGACAGCCGCCCTTCGTGGAGTCGTGCAATACCCTCAACTCCGTCGCCTACTGGGCGCTCTGGGTCAAGACATCCAGTGATGCCAAGTGGGACTACGCCCAGGACGGCGTGACCACACTCAAGCTCACAGCAGGTGAGTCGGTCGGCCTGGTCTATACGCCGGGAACCGAGTCCACCCCGCCCGGGAACTGATGCGACTGACGCGCTTCGCCTCGCTCCGTACCGCGGTCTTGCTCGCGGTAGGGTTCGTGGCGTTGCGCGTCGTCTACCGGATACTTTTCGGCGGGGCGGGCGGCGACGGGCTAATCCTTCCTAGCGCCCCGCCAATCCGGCTCATCGGGCCGTTCGAGCACATCACGTTGTTCGGCCCAGTGACCACGGGCGGCATCGCCACCGCCGCACTTAGCGCGCTGCCCTTCGCAGTGTTGGTGCTAGCCACCGGCCTGCTTACTGTGATGGTCGACTTGCGAGCACTGTTGACGCGGGGCGCCGTGCGGGGCCCGGTTCGCACACTTTCGAGGGCTCTCGTCATCGCGTGGACGACGATCCCGGCACTCCTCGCATCGGTGCGTCGAGTACGCGTCGCTCGGGAACTCCGTGGCGAACGCGGTGTGACCTCGCTCATCGTTCCGGTGCTGGAGCAGACCGTCGAGCGGGCGATCGCGCTCGGCTCATCGATGGAGGTGCGCGGATTCGCCGCGTCGCGTCATCCGCAGCCGAACTGCGAGCGACCTGCAGCCCTGAGCCGTGCCGGGATGGCTTTCGACGGTCGATGGATTCTCGACGGTGTAGACGTCGAGCTTTTACCCGGCACGCTCACGCTCGTGACGGGCGCTACCGGCTCGGGCAAATCTACGTTCCTGAGCGCGATGAACGGACTCTTTCAGCATGTGAGTGGCGGCGAGCAACGCGGAACAATCAAAATCGCGGGCGTTGACCGCATCGAGTTCCCGCCGCGCGAAACCGCCGGATTCGTGGGCGTTGTCTCGCAGTCGCCTCGACTCTCGTTCGTCGCGGCGACAGTCGAGGAAGAGATCGGTTTCGCCCTGGCTACTCGCGGCGTCGCCTCATCAATCGTTCACGCGCGCGTGGCGGATACCGCTGCACGTCTTGGCATCGCTCATCTTGTCGGCCGCGACATAGTTGCGCTGTCGGCAGGCGAAGCGTGCCTTGTCGCGATCGCCGCAGCGATAGTGGAGCATCCCGTACTTCTACTTGTCGACGAGCCTCTTGCTGATCTTGATGCTGACGCACGCGTGCGTGTGGTGCGCGAGTTGGACAGCCTTGCACACGAAGGGGGCGTCTGCGTGGTTGTCGCCGAGCACGCGGTTCGCGACTGGCAGGCGGTGCCTGACACTCGTCTCGGTGTGAGTGGCGGGTCTATCCACGTGCTCAGTTCGCCAGGCGCCGCCGCTTCGGATAGTGAGCGGGGCGACGGTCCACAGCCGCAGCGGCAGGTTGGCTCGACCGTCGCCGACCTCCTCCATGTCTCGGTACTGCACGGGGGGCTTGTCGCGGTGGACGACGTAAGTTTCACCCTCGGCGCGGGCGAGCTCGTAGCGCTCGAGGGGGCGAACGGCGCAGGCAAAAGCAGTCTGTTGCATGCAATCGCTCGTCCCACCCGCCGCGGGGCAGTCGTGGTCGACGGCACCGATGTCAAGAAGCTCGTCCCACGCCAACGTCGACGGGCTGTCGCCCTGGTGCCAGAAGTTTTTGACGACCTGCTGTTTGCCACATCCGTCGCCGACGAGTGCCGCAGGGCTGATCGCCGGCAGGCGGGAGCGAACACCGCCGAGCTCTTTGAGTACCTGCTCGCGGTCGAGCCTGAAAACGACACTCGCTCGCTGATGACTCGTCATCCACGCGACTTGTCGGCGGGGGAGAGGCTCTGCCTGGTGCTCGCTATCCAGCTGTCTGCGCGACCGCGAGTGCTGCTTGTCGACGAGCCGAGTCGGGGGCTGGATGACGCGGCGCGTCGACTCGTGGGCGAGGCGCTGGAACGGGCAGCCGAGTCCGGCACCGCGATAGTCATGGCCACGCATGACCGCCAGTTTGTCGCGCGCTACGCGACACGCACCATCAGGATGACGTCGGGAGCGCTCGAACCACGAGTGGAGGTTGCCTCGTGAGCGTGTCGCTCGAGACAATTCGCGTTCGTCCCGCGGAATCCCGGGAGCGCTGGTCGCGGTGGTCTATCTCCATCGCGAGTGCCGTGGCTCTGGCCGGTTTCGCGTGGCCGTTGGTCGCCACCGCGTTGCCCAGGGATGCGCAGGCGACAGCGCCCGTTGTCGCGCTCGCGCTCGTGCCCGCTATTGTCATCGCGATCGCCCTGGGCCTTGACCGGCAGATGTACACCGCAACCACAGTTGCGTTGCTCGGTGTGCTGGCGGCGGTTGGCGCGGCAATTCGTATCGCCGGTACGGGGGTCGGGGGAGTCGAGGCAGTATTCATCGTGCTGATCCTTGCGGGGCGGGCCTATGGCGCACGATTTGGTTTCCTCTTGGGTATGTTGACGATCGCCCTGTCGTCGGTGCTCTGGGGCGGTATCGGCCCGTGGACACCGTTCCAGATCTTCGCGTGCGGCTGGGTGGCTGCCGGGGCGGGTTTGCTACCGCGCATTCGTGCGCGTTCCCCGCGTTCGGCTCGGTGGCGTGAAATCGCACTGTTGGTGGCTTACGGGGTCGTCTCGTCGTACGCGTTCGGGCTTCTCATGAACTTCTGGTTCTGGCCATTTGCGGTAGGCGCGGGAACAGGAATTTCCTATGTAGCGGGAGCGCCGATCGGTGAGAACCTTGCCTCGTTCGGACTGTACTCGCTGCTGACGTCCACTCTGAGTTGGGATACAGTCCGCGCGATCACGACAACTATCGGAATCGTTCTTGCCGGCCCGGCCGCGTTGGCGGCTCTACGTCGAGCAAAGGTCGGCCGATCGTCGTCGGCGATCATTACGCCGAAAACGACAATCACACCGAGAAGTACCGGGCTTCCGGGTGATGGAACACAAACGCATCAGTCGACTGTTCAGGATGCAGCTGCAGCTCCTCCGACAGTTCGACACCCATCCGCTCCGGCTTGAGAAGCTCGACTACCTTTCGGCGATCCTCCATCTCGGGGCAGGCCGGGTAGCCCAGCGAGAACCGCGCGCCGCGATAGTTGAGCTTGAACATGCCGGCGAGGTCGGTCGGATCTTCGGCGGCAAAACCAAGCTCGGATCGGATACGCGAGTGCCAGTATTCGGCCAGCGCCTCGGTCAGCTGCATCGTCAGCCCGTTGAGCTCCAGGTAGTCGCGGTACTTGTTCTCCGCGAACATTTTGGCGGTGAACGCGTCAACTGCGGAGCCGGCTGTCACAAGTTGCATGCCCACGACATCGATCTGCCCTGACTCTTTCGACCGCACGTAGTCGGCCAGGCAGAGGTGTCTGTCGCGTCGCTGGCGGGGGAAGGAGAAGCGCAGCCGTTCGGTGCCGATCTCGCCTCCCGAGCCGCCGTCTGGGGCCAGCAAGCCGGGGAATCCCAGCACGCCGGTAGGGTCATCGCCGTGGTGAAGCACCACCATGTCATCGCCATCGGCGTATGTCGGGAAGTAGCCGTAGGCGACAGAAGCATCCAGCATCCCCTCGGAGAGGATCCGGTCAATCCAGTAGCGCAGTCGGGGTCGCCCCTCGGTCTCCACGAGTTCCTCGTAGCTCGCGCCGTCTTCGGCCCGACTGGGCTTCAGGCCCCACTGGCCCATGAACGTGGCGCGTTCGTCGAGGAACGCGGAGTAGTCGGCCAGCCCCAGGCCTTTGACAATCCTGGTGCCCCAGAACGGCGGCGCAGGTACCGGATTGTCGGAAGCAATATCCGACCTCGCCGGCATGTCTTCCGGTTCGGTGACGTCGATTGTTGATCTGGCATGAATGCGCTTCTTGAGCGGCGGCAACCCCACCGAGTCGGGATCCGCTCCTCGGGCGATCGCGACCAGCGGCTCCATCAGCGCAAGACCCTCGAACGCATCCCTGGCATAGCGCACCTGGCCGTCGAAGAGTGACGCGAGGTCATCCTCGACGTAGGTGCGGGTGAGAGCGGCGCCGCCGAGGAGGATCGGCCACTTCGTGCCGAGACCCTGGGCCTTGAGGTCGAGCAGGTTCTCTTTCATGACGACAGTCGATTTGACGAGCAGCCCACTCATGCCAATGACATCGGCATTGTGCTCCTCAGCGGCCCGGATGAACTCGCTGAGAGGCTGCTTGATGCCGATGTTTATTACGTCGTAGCCGTTGTTGGTGAGGATGATGTCGACGAGATTCTTGCCGATGTCATGAACATCGCCGCGCACGGTTCCGATCACCATTGTGCCCTTGCCCGCAGCGTCAGACTTCTCCATGTGCGGCTCGAGGAGCGCTACGGCGTTCTTCATGACTTCAGCAGACTGGAGCACGAACGGCAGCTGCATTTCGCCGCTGCCAAAGCGCTCGCCGACGACCTGCATTCCTGCAAGCAAGTGGTCGTTGACAATACCCAGTGCGGTCATCCCGCCGGCCCTGGCCAGGTCGAGATCGGCTTCCAGCCCCTTCGGCTCCCCGTCGATAATTCGACGCTCAAGGCGTTCGCCGACCGGCAGTGCGGCAAGTTCTGCAGCGCGCTGGTCTTTGAGAGCTGCAGAGTCGACTCCCGCGAAAAGGTCGAGCATTGTCGACAGCGGGTCGTAGGTAAGCGTTCCGTCCTCGGCGTATTCGCGACGGTCCCATACGAGATCAAGGGCAACCTTGCGGCGGTCATCGGGTACCGAGGCGAGCGGCACGATCTTTGCGGCGTTAACAATCGCGGAATCCAGGCCCGCTTCGACCGCTTCGTGCAGGAACACGGAGTTGAGCACCGAGCGCGCGGCGGGATTTAGTCCGAAGGAAATGTTCGAGACCCCGAGGGTGGTGTGAATTCCGGGGTACTTGGCGTTGATTTGGCGGATCGCCTCGATCGTCTCGATGGCGTCTCGTCGTGTCTCTTCCTGACCGGTGGCGATCGGGAAGGTCAGGGCGTCCACGATGATGTCCTCGACCCGCATGCCCCATTCGTCGACCAGGCAGTCGACGAGACGTGTCGCGATCCGCACCTTGTGCTCAGCGGTGCGAGCCTGCCCCTCCTCGTCAATCGTCAGGGCGATCACGGCGGCGCCGTGCTCTTTGACGAGTGGCATGATTCGACCGAATCGTGACTCTGGGCCGTCGCCATCTTCGAAGTTCACCGAGTTGACGACCGGGCGACCGCCAATCAGCTCCATGCCGGCCTGCAGAACGGCCGGCTCAGTGGAGTCGACGACGAGCGGCAGGGTGGAGGCGCTGGCAAGGCGAGACACGGCCTCGCGCATGTCAGCCACGCCGTCGCGGCCGACATAGTCGATGCACACGTCGAGCAGGTTCGCGCCCTCGCGAACCTGGCTGCGCGCGATGTCAATACAGTCGTCCCAGCGGCCCTCGAGCATCGCCTCACGGAATGCGATGGAGCCGTTGGCATTCGTGCGCTCGCCGATAGCCAAATACGAGGAGTCCTGGTTGAACGGAACGTGCTGGTAGAGGCTCGCGACCCCGGGGTCTTCTTCGATCACGCGGGTGATCGACCGAGCTCCGCCGATTCGGTCGACGACTGCCTTCAGGTGCGCCGGGGTGGTGCCGCAGCATCCGCCGACCAGCCCCAGCCCAAACTCCTTGACGAATTGTTCATGCGCGGTGGCGAGTTCGTCGGGAGTCAGCGGGTAGCTTGCCCCGTTCTGTCCCAGCACCGGCAGCCCCGCGTTTGGCATACACATCACCGGGATATGGGCGAACTTGGAGAGATGCCGCAGATGTTCGCTCATCTCGGCTGGCCCGGTTGCACAGTTGAGACCAATCATGTCGATACCGAGCGGCTCGAGAGTGGTGAGGGCGGCCGCGATCTCGCTTCCCATGAGCATCGTGCCCGTGGTTTCGACTGTCACCTCGACGAATATCGGCAGCCGGATGCCCGTGTCGACTATCGCCTGCTTGCAGCCGTTGACCGCCGATTTGGCCTGTAGAAGGTCTTGGGATGTCTCGATGAGCAGCGCATCGGCACCGCCGAGGATGAGGCCGCGGGCCTGTTCGGCGAACGTGCTCTTGAGGTGTGCGTAGGTGGTGTGGCCAAGGCTCGGGAGCTTGGTGCCCGGTCCCATCGACCCCAGTACCCATCGCATCCGGCCATCGCGCGCCTCAGCGGCCTCGACGGCGCGACGGGCTATCTCGGCACCCGCGCGCGCGAGTTCTTCGATCCGATCCTCGATGCCGTAGTCAGAGAGGTTCGACCAGTTCGCGCCGAAGGTGTTCGTTTCGACAGCGTCGATGCCCGTGTCGAGGTAGGTGCTGTGAATTGTCTCGACGATGTCGGGTCGTGTCACGTTGAGAATCTCATTGCAGCCCTCGTGCTGTTGGAAGTCGTCGAGCGAGGGATTGACGTCTTGCAGCATCGTTCCCATCGCGCCATCCGCTATGACAACGCGCTCCTTCAGCGCCGCCAGCAGCGCCTCGGAACGCGACGGACGCGGCATGTTCGAAAACTCGACGAGGGATGGGGATTGCACGTTGGAAGACACCGCAACAGCCTAGCCCGGGCCCTGCATGCATCTCCGTTTGTTAGAGCGCGCGCTCGGCTCGCGCGGGCGTAACAATCGGCAGCCGTCTCGGATGTTCGCCTAGTGTGGAAATCAGCCGAGGCGCGTTTATGCCCGGCGATGAGCGACAGCCGAGCCCGGCACCCGCCCACTCGGACAGTTATTGACCGAAGGGGAGTAGGTGCCCGAAGCGTCGTTCAGTTTTGCGGCGTTCTGGCCATCGGCCTCACCCGCGACTTCGTTGCGTTCGGTCACGTTCGACGTGGGACAGCTCGATCCAGCCCATCGAAGGTAAGGACCCAGCATGACAACCACTGCCCCATTCCCCACCGGAACGATCCTCGGTTATCCGCGCATCGGGCGTCGCCGCGAATTGAAGAAAGCCATCGAGGCCTTCTGGGCCGGAAAGGTCACCGCCGACGAGCTTGAAGCCACCGCGGCTGGCCTGCGCGCGGCAACCCGCGAGCGGCTTGCCGCGTTAGGGCTTGGGCGCACCGACTCCTCGATCCCTGAGGCTTTTTCCTACTACGACCAGATGCTGGATGCCGCGGTCACGGTCGGCGCCGTTCCGACCCGGTTTGAGCGGCTCGTCAAGGCCGACGGCACCATCGACTTGGCTGGCTACTTCACCATCGCCCGCGGCGAGGGAGCCGACACTCCCGCCGAAATGACCAAGTGGTTCGACTCCAACTATCACTACCTGGTGCCAGAGATTGGCCCGGAAACGAAACTCCACTTTGCCTCGGATCGCCTCGTGCGCGAAGTCGCCGAGGCGACGGTGTCGGGATTCCGCACCCGCCCGGTAATCGTCGGACCAGTCACCTTCCTGCTGCTGAGCAAGGCATCTGACAATGCCCCGGCGGGATACCGGCCACTCGATCGCCTCGACGACCTGATCCCGGTCTACGCCGAGTTGCTCGCAGCCCTCACCGCCGCAGGTGCCGAATGGGTGCAGCTCGACGAGCCCGCGCTGGTGAGCGAGAGCATCGACGTGCCGCGCGCGACAGTGTTGGCCGCCGCGAAGAAGGCCTACGACCTCCTGGCCGCGGTTCCGGCTCGCCCGAGCATTTTCGTGGCGGCACCGTACGGATCGCTCGACGATGCACTTCCCGTGCTCATCGAGACGCCCGTCGAGGCGATCGGCATCGACCTCGTCAAGGGCGACCTGCCCTCAGCCGTTAGCACCGACAAGGTGCTTGTCGGTGGCGTGATCGACGGTCACAACATCTGGAGGGGTGACCTCAGCGCCGCGTTCGGTTCGCTCGAGTCGCTCAGGGCGATCAGTCCGAATGTCGCAGTGTCGAGTTCGACAAGTCTCTTCCACGTTCCCCACGACATCGATGACGAGCCCCTGCTCGCAGACCAGCTGAAGAGCTGGCTTGCCTTTGCCGACCAGAAGGTCGCACAGGTTGCCACGCTCGCGAAAGGTCTGACCGAGGGCAAGGCGGCGATAGAGGACGAACTGGATGCGGCATCCGCTGCCCTGACCGACCGCCACCAGGCCGCAGGAGTTCGTGACGGCGCGGTACGCGCACGCGCGGCGCAGCTCACCGATGCAGACTTCTCGCGCGGGGAGTACGCGACGCGGCTCGCCGCCCAGGATGCCGCGCTTGGCCTGCCGTTCCTGCCGACCACGACGATCGGCTCGTTCCCGCAGACCGGTGACATCCGCAAGGAGCGCGCGGCCCACGCCGCGGGCAACATTACCGACGAGCAGTACAAGCAGGCAATGCGCGACGAGATCAAACGCGTGGTCGACCTGCAGGAAGAGATTGGTCTCGACGTGCTCGTGCACGGCGAGCCCGAGCGCAACGACATGGTGCAGTACTTCGCCGAGAACCTCGACGGTTTCGCGGTGACCCAGAACGGCTGGGTTCAGTCCTACGGGTCTCGTTGTACACGTCCGTCGATTCTCTGGGGCGACGTGTCTCGCCCGAAACCGATAACTGTGGAATGGTCGACTTACACCCAGTCGCTCACCCAGAAGCCGGTGAAGGGCATGCTCACGGGGCCGGTCACGATCCTTGCCTGGTCGTTCGTGCGCGATGACCAGCCGCTGCGCGACACGGCAAACCAGGTCGCACTCGCACTGCGCGACGAAATAGAAGACCTTGAGAGTGCCGGCATCGGCATCATCCAGGTCGACGAGCCCGCTCTGCGCGAACTGCTGCCGCTGAAGAAGAAAGACCAGGACGACTACCTCGACTGGTCGGTGGGATCTTTCCGTCTCGCGACGGCAGGGGTTGACGACAAGACGCAGATTCACACGCATCTTTGCTATTCAGAATTCGGTGTTGTCATCGACGCGATAAGTCGCCTGGATGCGGACGTCACCTCGATCGAGGCGGCCCGCTCCAAGATGGACGTCGTTGCAGACATCAAGTCGAGTGGCTTCGACCACGGTATCGGCCCGGGCGTCTACGACATCCACTCGCCGCGGGTGCCGTCTGTAGACGAAGTGAGCGAGCTGATCGACATCGCGCTCGGTTCGATCCCAGAACGCCAGATCTGGATCAACCCCGACTGCGGACTCAAGACTCGTGGATACGCGGAGACTGTCGAATCGCTGACGAACATCTTGGCTGCCACCCGCGCAGCCCGCGCTAAGGCAGCCGTGTAGCTCTCGTCTGGCTATTTGGATCGGCCGCTATCCTGCGTTTGACTTGTCGCATGAACCAAGTCGATGCGGCGATAGCGGCCGAACTGAGATTGCTCGACTCGACGGTGCGGGCAGATGCCAGTGCCGTCGAGTCGCTGCTCGCCCCGGACTTCACCGAAATAGGTAAGTCGGGGCGGGTGTGGTCGAGGGATGCCGCGATTCGAGCGCTTCTCGACGACACGAGCGGGCCTACCGAAGCCGTGGGAATCGTTGGCCGCGTGGTTGCGGACCGACTTGTCTTGGTGAGCTACACCACCGGGTCATCCGACGCTGTGGTCAGGCGCACCACTCTCTGGCGCAATATGCCGTCGGGGTGGCAGGCGGTATTCCATCAGGCGACAGCGATAGCTGCGATCTAGCTGGAGCACGCTGTAGGCCAACAGCACCGGCAGCCTTGGCGCGTTAGGTCAGAGCGAGCGCAGCACCGTCACGACTTTGCCGAGGATCTGGGCGTGATCACCCAGGATGGGCTCGAAGTTGGAGTTGCGTGGCAGCAACCACGTGTGCCCGTCGCGCTGCCGGAAAACCTTCACGGTTGCTTCATTGTCGAGCATGGCGGCCACGATGTCGCCGTTCTCGGCATGCTTCTGCTGGCGCACGACTACCCAGTCACCATCACATATTGCCGCGTCGATCATCGACTCACCGACGACCTTGAGCATAAACAGCTCGCCTTTGCCGGTCAGTTGGCGGGGTAGCGGAAACACCTCGTCGATCTGCTGTTCTGCGGTGATCGGGATGCCAGCGGCGATGCGGCCGACGAGCGGCACCATTACCGCGTCTCCGACGCTGACCGTGCTCTCCGCACCACCGGATTGGTCGCTCGACCCTGCACCGCCGTCGATCGCCTGGAGGTCGATAAGCACCTCCATCGCGCGCGGACGGTTGGGATCGCGCCGAAGGTAGCCACTGAGCTCGAGCTGACCGAGTTGGTGGGTAACGCTCGACAGCGACGAGAGGCCAACGGCATCTCCTATCTCGCGCATGCTCGGCGGGTAACCGCGAGCCGAAACTGAACGCTGGATCACGTCGAGGATGGCTAGTTGCTTGTCGCTCAGGCTCGTGCGCCGACGGGTGCCTCCGGTACGAGCGGATTCGTCGTCCATCACTCCTGCTTCCTGGCCAATGTCAGTGGCTCATTCGAAACTGTATCCAGAAAGAACAGCAAAAACAAACATCTGTTCGAGTGAGTTGCACAAAAAGTTTCGGTTCAATCGAATATTCACTTGAAATCCTACTGATTCGAAGCTATGTTCGGTACATAGGTTCTAATGAATTTCCAACAGCTTCGCATCCGGCCCTCCCGGCCGAGGGCCGGATGCGCAGAACCACAGACGCACCACCAAAGCCAGAGGAGCAGAAGGCATGAGCACAGCGAGCATCGGTTTCGGCGGGTACACCGTCCGCCCGACGGCGCCTGCGCCTAAGGCACGTGCGCCTAAGGCACGTGCGCCTAAGGCAC
>JBDUDZ010000046.1:0-12366 GCA_040002635.1 Rhodoglobus sp. | reverse complement strand
AAGACCCGCTCGCCGCGATCGAGGCCGCGCTGTTCGTGATGCGTCGTGGCGGTGGTCGCGGCCGAGGTGCGGGCAATGGCTTCGGCCACACCGAGGGCCACGAGCCGCCGCCGTGGGCCGGCAACCACGGTCGGCCCTGGGGCGAGGGCGGACCACCAATGCGGATGCGCGGCCGCGGCCACGATCATCCATTCGGGGGTGCCGCCCGGTTCCGCCTCCTCGACCTCCTGATGCACGCCGATCCCGCCAGCCGCATGGGCATCTCCGAGATCGCCGACGCCATCGGGGTCGACCAGCCGCGCGCCAGCCGACTCGTCAACGAGGCTGTCGAGCGCGGGCTCGTCACCCGCCGCGCCGACGAACGGGATGCCCGGCGCAGCGTCGTCGAACTCTCCGCCGCGGGCCGCACCTTTCTCGAGTCGGCACACGCCACCCGGAGATCAGCGGTGACCGAGGGGCTCGACGGTTTCAGCGTCGACGAGATCGCGACATTCGCGAGCCTGCTTTCGCGGTTCGTCGCGAACCTGCCGCGCTAATCAGGCGGCTCAGTTCAGTACGCGAAGCCCAGCTCCGCCGGGTAGTCGCCGAGCGCCGTGAGCTGTGCGGCCGCCGCCTGCAGGTGCGCCAGAGTCAACCCCAGCGTGCCGGGCCCGAAACTCACCCGCGATACCCCGAGCTCGGCGAGCCTCTTCAGCGGCACAGAGGTGGGGTTCGAGACCACCGAGATGCGACCATCGATCGCGGCGATTGCCTTCGCCACCGACTCCTCGTCGCGCAGGCCGAGCACGAACACGAGGTTCGCGCCGGCGGCCAGGTAGGCGTTGGCGCGAGTAACCATCTCGGCCCAGTCGGCGCCACGCACGAGGGCATCGACCCTCGCGTTGATGACGATCGGGATGCCGGTGGCCTCACCCGCGGCCCGCACCGCCCGCAGGCGGCCGAGCTGCTCGTCGAGGGGGAACAGGGGCGCGTCGGGATCTCCCGTGCTGTCCTCGAAGTTGAGCCCCACGGCGCCGGCCGCGATGAGGGCCTCGACGTTGTGCTGCACCGCCGCGGCATCCGCCCCGTATCCGCGCTCGAAGTCGACAGAGACCGGCAGATCGACCGCGTGGGCGATGATGCGGGCGGAATCGAGCGCCTGCTCGACCGTCAGCGCCTCTCCATCGTCCACACCGTGGGCGAAGCTCACCGCATGGCTGGCCGTCGCGAGCGCTTTCACCCCCGGCACCGCGCCAACGATGCGCGCGGTCACCGCATCCCAGACGTTGGTCACGATGAGCGGAGTGCCAGGAACGTGCAGCGAATCGAGCAGAGTGGCTTTGGTGAACTGGGAACTGTCGAGCTGCGATGTCATGATCACATCCTGACGCTCACCCACCGACAGCCGCCAGCGAGCTTCGGACTACTTCGTGGCCCTCGCCGCCTTCACGACCTGTGTGGCTTTCACGGGAATGAGGAGGATGAGCCCCACCAGCAGCACCACCACGATCCCCAGGATTCCCCAGTACTGAGCCCCGAAGACCGTGACGAACGTGGCGAAGAGTAGCGGTGCAAGGAAGCTGACTGCACGACCAGTTGTCGCGTACAACCCGAAGACCTCGCCCTCACGCCCCGCCGGCGTGACCCGCGCGAGGAAGGTGCGGCTGGCTGACTGCGCGGGCCCGACGAACAAGCACAGGATCAGGCCGCCGACCCAGAACGCGTTGGCGCCGAGGTCGTGCACAAAGAAGACCCCGAGGCCGGCCAGAACCAGCCCAACGAGGGAGACGACGATTACCGGCTTGGCGCCGAAACGATCGTCGAAGAGCCCCGAGATGAAGGTGCTCACGCCGGCAACGACGTTGGCGGCGATCGCAAAGATGATCACCTGTCCGCTCGTGAAGCCGAACGTGCCCTGGGCAAGGATTCCGCCAAACGTGAATACCCCAACCAGGCCATCCCGGAACAACGCACTCGAGATCAAGAAGAGAACCGTGTTGCGGCTCTCCCTCCACAGCGCCGCGACATCGCGGAATAGAACAACGTAGCTATGGAAGAAGCCGACCTTCGGGCGTTGGCTGCCCTTTTCCATCTCCGGCACCTTTATGAGGATCGGGAGTGAGAAGACCAAGGTCCAGGCGGCGCAGATCAGCGCAATGAGCCTGATATTGAGGCCGTTGTCTTCCGTGACGCCAAGAAGTCCGCCGGTACCCGGGGTCGACCCCTCAACCACGAGGCCGAAATACACGATGAGCAGGAGCACGATGCCGCCGAGATAGCCGGCACCCCAGCCGAGCCCACTGATCTTTCCGACAGTCTTGGGGGTGGAGACCTGGATGAGCATCGCGTTGTAGTTCACCGTCGCGATCTCGAAAAACACGGTGCCTATTGAGACGAGTGCGACTCCGAAGAAGAAGTAACCGGGCTGGCCCTGCACGAAGAACATCGCCACCATCGCGACGACCACCACCGCAGTGTTGATCGCGAGCCAGAGCTTGCGGCGGCCGGATCCGTCGGTGCGCTGCCCGAGCACCGGGGCGATCAGGGCGACGATGAATCCGGCAATTGCCAGACCGAATCCGAGCCCGGATGTGAGTGGCACTTCGGCGGCCGTGACGGCGGCGTGCGCGGGGCCGGTGAGATCCACTTCGGCGTCGCGCGCCGCCTTGAGCGCAGGATCGACGAAGAGCGAGCCGGTGAGGTAGACGCTGAACACGAAAGTCGTGATTACCGCGTTGAATGCGGCCCCGCCCCAGTCCCAGAATGCCCAGGCCACGATATGGCTCCGCGGAATTGTCTTACCCGCCTGGAGGTCGAGGCCCGCGATCGGCACCGCCGCCCGGCGTGAAGGGTTGGGAACTCGGCGATCCGTGATGTGACCCGCGGAGGCCAGGGCGTCAGCATTGCCCGCCATCGCTGCGTCGCGGCCGGTGATTCCTTCGACGTCATTGTCGGGAGTTTTGTCCGTCATTGTCACAGGTTAGTGGCGCAGGTTAACAAATGGGGATGCCAGCTCGAGACCGTGCGCCGCGGCGTGCGGACTGAGCGTGACGACGTCTCCGATGACGATTACTGCCGGCGATCGTATGCCGCGTAACGCGGCCTGGGCTGCGATCGAATTGAGCGTTCCAATTGTCACGCGCTGTTCTGCGCCATACCCGTCTTCAATGATGGCGACGGGGCAGGTTGCGCCACGCTCGCCCGCGGCGAGGGTTGCGGCGCTGCCCGCAAGGCCCGCGACACCCATGAGCAGCACGACGGTGTGATCCCGACCACCCGGCACCGAGGCGAGGGTGTCGTGACCGGTGAGCACAGTGAAACCGGTGGCAACGCCGCGGTGCGTAACCGGGATGCCCGCAATGGCGGGCACCGAGATGGCGCTGGTTACTCCCGGCACGACCTCGACGGTTACCCCATGACGGCGGCAGTACTCCGCCTCTTCTCCGCCGCGCCCGAAGACGTAGGGGTCCCCGCCTTTAAGGCGCACAACCTTCTTGCCTGCCAGGGCGTGCTCGACGAGGAGCGCGTTGATCTCGGCCTGGGGAACGGGGTGGTGGCCGGGTAGCTTGCCCACGTCGATGACCTGCACCGTGGGGCCGAGGTCATCGAGCAGGGAACGCGGGCCGAGCCGGTCGGCGACCACGACATCCGCTTCGTGAAGCAGGCGATGTGCGCGCACAGTGATCAAGTCGGGGTCGCCTGGCCCCCCTCCGACGAGGTGAACTGTGCCCGGCTGAACCGTGGTCACCGCCCACTCCTTGTGACAAGCAGGCCGCGGCGGCGCAGCAGCCGACGCTCGACCGGGGCGAATGCCACAAGCTCGACGAGTATGCCGATACCGAGAATTATGAGGATTGTCGTGAGCACCGCAGCGAGATCCGAGAGTTCACGGCTTTGCTGCAGCATCGACCCGAGCCCGAAACCGATCGTGCCACCGACAGTGATTATTTCGGCGGCCATGAGTGAACGCCATGAAAATGCCCAGCCCTGTTTGAGGCCCGCCACATAGCCGGGCAGCGCCGCGGGCAGTATCACCCGCAGTGCGAGTTGTGTTCTTGACGCCCCGAGCACCGTCCCCACCCGCCGCAACTGGGGTGGCACCTGCTCGACTCCCGAGACAAGGCCGTTGGCGATTGACGGAACCGCACCCATCAGCACGACGAAATAGACAGTCGCGTCGGTGAGGCCGAACCACAGGATCGCGGCAGGCACCCAGGCGACCGACGGCAATACCTGCAAGCCCGAGACCAGCGGGCCCAGTGCGCGGCGCAGCCAGCGCACTTCCGCGAGCAGCAGTCCGAGGGGGGTACCGATCGCCACCGCGATGAGGAAGCCGAAGACACCTCGTTGGAGGCTCGTCAGCACGGCAATTTGAATGCGCCCGGATTGCCACGCTGAAGTGAATGAGGCCAGCACGTCGAGCGGGCCTGGCGCAAGGTCGGGTCGGGGATGCGCGATCACCGTGTAGAGCTGCCAGGCGATGATCAGGCCCACCACGAGCAGCACCGGAGGTACTACACCGCCGAGAAAGCGGCGCACCGCGCTTGTCCTGGGTGCGAGGGCGGTCTGCAGCGCATCGAGGCCCGACTCGAGTGTGCGCAGGTCGTTGTGCGGGCGTGCCTCGGCAGCGCCGCGGGTGCCGGGCTCCAGCTCGGCGGTCATTTCAGGCAGCATTGCGACGCAACTCCTTTCGAAGCTGGTCGGTGATCTCGATGGCGAGGTTCGCGACCTCAGGCGACTCGATTCGCCGGGGGCCGTTGTCTTCGATGCGCCACTCATTGACGATGCGCCCGGGGCGTGACGACATCAGCAGCACCCGCTGACCGAGACGCGCGGCTTCACGCACGTTGTGGGTGACGAAGACGATTGTGCGCCCCGTCTGACGCCACACGAGTTCCAGTTGTTCGTGTAGCAGGTCGCGGGTGATGGCGTCGAGAGCCGCGAAAGGTTCATCCATCAAGAGAACCTCGCGATCTTGAGCGAGTGCTCGCGCGAGCGCAACGCGTTGGCGCATGCCGCCGGAGAGTTCATGGGGGCGTTTGTCTGCGGCATCCGCCAGGTTGACGACGTCGAGCAGCGCGAGTGCTTCGCTGCGCCGGTGAGCCCGCTTGATGCCGCGCAGTTCAAGCGCGAGTTCGACGTTGCGTCTGGCGGTCAGCCACGGGAGCAGCGCCGACTCTTGAAACATCACCGCGCTGCTGCCGCTAGCGACCTCGATCGATCCGCTCGTGGGCTGTTCTAGCCCCGCGATCAGGTTGAGCAAAGTCGATTTGCCACATCCGGATGCCCCCAGCAGGCACACGAACTCCCCCGGCTCGATCACGAGCGAGATCTCGTCGAGCACGAGCGCGCCGCCCACGCCGAAACGTTTGCTGAGCCCGCGGACAGCTATCGCGTGGCGGGGAACAAGCGTCTCGGCGGGCCGGCTGCTCATGGCTACTGCTTACCCAGCCCGTGGGCAGAGACGGTCGTCGCGCCCTTCGCCTTCAGGACAGCATTGAGAAGAGATAGGTCAAAGAGACCCGAGATGTCGCCATCCGTGCCAGTGCCGGCTGATACCGCGTGCGCGATGAGAGTCGGAAAGGTCTGCGCTTGCGGATCTGGCGAGAACGCGATGGTGCCCAGGGCTCGCTCGATGACCTTCGGGTCGAGTCCTTTACCGGTGTCGGCCGTGAGCTTGTCGTTTATCGCGGCTGCTGCGTCGCTGGGGTTGTCGTTCAGCCAGGTGACTGCGGCTACTTCACCGGTGACGAGTTCGCTGACGGCCTGCGGGTGCGCGGCGAGAAACGACTTGTTCACAACGAGCACTGTCGTCGGGAATGCCCCGTCGGGCCACAGGCTTGCTTCGTCGACAAGAACGTGCGCTCCACCCTCCACGACCAGCCGGGATACCCATGGTTCCGGCAACCAGGCACCGTCGAGCTTGCCAGCCGCAAAGAGCTTGAGAGTGTCGGCGTTCTCGGTCGGCGTGATGGTTACATCGCCGCCACCGGTAGTGCTGGTCTTGTACCCCTTGTCGGCCAGCCAGGAGCGCAATGCAACATCCTGCGTGTTGCCGAGCTGGGGGCTTGCAAGAGTCGTGCCCTTGAGGTCGGCCGCGGTGGTGATGCCGTTGCGAACGACAAGAGCAGCGCCCCCCGTGGCGGCTCCTGCGACGACGACCAGAGATTGCCCTTTGCTCTTGATGTAGCTGTTGATCGCAGGGCTCGGGCCGATGAATGCTGCGTCGAGGGCGCCCGCGCTGAGCGCTTCGATTGCGGCAGGACCCGCACTGAAGAGTTGCGTGGTTATTCGCGTGTCGCCGAGAGCGTCGGCGAAAAGGCCCTTATCGAGCCCAATCAGCGCGGGAGCATGGGTGAGATTGGCGAAGTAACCGAGGCGGAGCTCTTTGGCTGGGCTCGCTGCGGCACCAGCATCACCCGTTGATGAGCAGCCAGACAAGACTGCAATGGAAACCAGACTGATTGCTGCTGCGGTGATGAACGTGGTGCGCCTCATTGTGACAATCCCTTCAGTGCCTGGCGCGCGTGAACGCGGTCGGGAGACCGCTCGCCAGATGACACGTCGGTCACCATATGGGCTCGTGCCAGAGCCCGTCGAGGCACCAGGTCACGGCAGGAAATCGCGGGTAATACTGCGTCTTCCACTGTCAATTTCCGTCATTCGATTGCGATGCCGACACCGTGCCGGCGGCAAGAGTTGCTCCGTCGGACGGGTGGATGACCAGGAACGCGCCGGCGCGCCGATTGACTGCGAATGGCTCGACCGGCAACTCTGACGAGAGCCGGATTGTCACAGAACCGATGTCGTTGACCTCGAGGCGGGAGGCAGGTTCAACGGCGAGCGTGGCGAGGTTTCGGCGGCCGTCGATCGTCTGGATGATCGCCTGGATGGTCGCAGTGCCGAATTTCACGAGCACTCTGGCGCCAGGCAGCAACGGCCGCGGGTCGAGCCAGAACAGCGACGAGGTTAGCTGCTTCGTTGGGCTCGGCAGAGTGCCGACGGCGGCGATCACTGCCCCTCGCGTGAGGTCGAGATCGTCGCGCAACCGCAGCGCGACTGATTGGGGAGCGACAGCTTCGCTAAGCGATGCGCCAGCGAAGTCGATGGCAGTAACGACAGTTGTCGCGCCTCCGGCCGATACCGTGACGGTATCGCCGACTCGAACTATGCCTGATGCAATCTGGCCGGCGAACGCGCGGTAGTCGCGGTAATCTTCCGCATCCTCTGCGGGAACGGCGACGGCGCCCTGCGGGCGGATCACGAGCTGAACCGGCAGTCGGAATGCCTCGAAGTCGGTCTCTACCTCGTCTGTTGCTGGCAACGTTTCGAGGAGTTCGAGCAGGCACGGTCCGCGGTACCACGGGGTGCGATCCGATGGCTCAACGACGTTGTCGCCGTTGAGCGCAGACACCGGGATCACGTGCACGTTCTCGAGCCGCAGCTCGGCCGTCACGGCAGCTACTTCGGCCTCGATGCGAGCGAAGGTGGCTTCGTCGAAGTCGAGCAAATCGAACTTGTTTACCGCAACTATCACGTGCGGCACGCGCAAGAGTTGCAGCACCGACAGGTGGCGGCGAGTCTGCTCCAGCACACCTTTGCGGCCGTCGATGAGCACGACTACCGCGTCGGCGGTTGTGGCACCGGTCACCATGTTGCGGGTGTACTGCACGTGGCCCGGGCAGTCAGCGAGGATGAAGCTGCGTCTGTCGGTCGCGAAGTAGCGGTACGCGACATCGATCGTGATGCCCTGCTCGCGCTCAGCCCGCAGGCCATCGGTCAGCAATGCGAAGTCGATGCCACCGGCCACTCCCCCGAAGCCGCGCTCGGTCGAGGTTCGAGTGACAGCGTCAAGGGTGTCGGCGAGGATCGCCTTCGAGTCGTGCAGTAGGCGACCGACGAGCGTCGACTTGCCATCATCCACGCTTCCCGCGGTCGCGAAACGAAAGAGGGAGGAGCGCGCGATCTTCGGGCTCTCGACAACGTTCGTCATCAGAAGTACCCGTCCCTCTTACGGTCTTCCATGGCGGCTTCCGAGATGCGGTCATCGGCGCGGGTAGCTCCGCGCTCGGTAAGAGTGCTCTGGGTTACCTCGCGCACTACCGCTGCGACAGATGCTGCATCCGATTCCACGGCTCCGGTGCAGCTCATGTCGCCGACTGTGCGGTAGCGAACCCTGCGCGTCTCGACGACTTCGCTCGGCAATGGGAGCGACACGTCAGTGACCGCACGCCACATGCCGTCGCGGCTAAAGACTTCCCTGTCGTGCGCGTAGTACAACTCCGGCACCTCGATGCCTTCGCGTTCGATGTAGCGCCAGACGTCGAGTTCGGTCCAGTTGCTGATCGGAAAGACCCGAACGTGTTGCCCGACTGTGTGGCGACCGTTGTACAGGTTCCAGAGTTCCGGCCGCTGATTGCGAGGGTCCCACTGGCCGAATTCGTCGCGCAGTGAGAGGACGCGTTCTTTGGCCCGAGCTTTGTCTTCGTCGCGGCGAGCGCCGCCGAACACCGCGTCGTGACGGCCCTGCGCGATTGCGTCGAGCAGCGGAAGGGTCTGGAGTGGGTTACGCGTTCCATCGGCGCGTTCCTGCAGGCGGCCATCGTCGAGGTAGTCCTGCACGCTCGCCACTGTCAGGCGCAACCCGAGTCGTTCAACTGTGGCGTCGCGGAACGCCAGCACCTCTGGAAAGTTGTGGCCGGTGTCAATGTGCAGAAGCGAGAACGGCACCCGCGCCGGCCAGAAGGCTTTCGACGCGAGGTGCAGCACGACCACGGAATCTTTGCCACCGCTGAAGAGGAGAACCGGTCGCTCGAATTCGGCGACTACTTCGCGGATGATGTGGATGGCTTCGCTCTCGAGCAGGTCGAGCTGCGAGAGACCGTGCCCGCGCTGGGTGCCCTGCACCGGTGCTGCCTCCGTGGCAGCGGATGCGCCGCTCACAGGTGAAGCCCGCACTCGGTCTTGGTGATGCCGGCCCAACGCCCCGCTCGCGGGTCTTCACCTTCTGCGACAGGCTTCGTGCACGGTTCACACCCGATTGACGGGTAGCCGTTAGCCATGAGCAGGTTTACTGGAACGGCGTGCGCGGCCACGTAATCAAGCAGGTCATCGAAGGTCCAGGCGGCGAGCGGGCTGACCTTGACGAGACCGTTGCGTTCGTCCCAGGCGATCAGTGGCGTGTTGGCTCGGGTCGGGGCCTCCTCGCGACGCACACCCGTGAACCAGAGTTCGTACCCGGTGAGCGACTTCCGCAGCGGAACAACCTTGCGCAGGTCACAGCAGAGCCCGGGGTCGCGGGCGAACAGCTCGGCGCCGTATTCGGCGTCTTGCTCAGCGACCGACTGTGTCGGCAGCACGTCGACTACTCTCACGTCGAGCGCGGTGGCGACCTCGTCGCGCGTCGCGCGCGTTTCGATGAAGTGGTAGCCCGTGTCGAGAAACAGCACATCGACGCCGGGCAGCTGCTGCGAGACGATGTGCGGCAGGGCCGAGTCGGCCATCGAACAGGCGACGGCCACGGCATCCGTCCTGAAGTTTTTTGCGACCCAGGCGATGACCTCGGTCGGGCTAGCCTCGCCGAGCGCTTCGGCCCCGGCCTCGGCGAGTGCGCGCAGTTCGTCGTGGCTGCGAAGGGGCGAGAGCGCACCGTTGGTGATTGTCATTGCAGGGCACTTTCGTCGACACGGTGTGCCCACTGCGCGAAGGTCTCGTCTGCTGCGCGCTCGGCGAGGAAACGGCGCACCAGTCGCTCGACGTAGTCGGCAAGGTCGAGGGCGGTGACTTTCAGGCCCCGAACTGTGCGGCCGAGGCCCGCTTCGGCCCGACCTTCGGATGCGAGCCCGCCTCCCAGATGCACCTGGAAGCCGGGCGTCTGGCCGCCCTGCCCGTCGGGAAGCAACTGACCCTTGAGCCCGATGTCGGCGGTCTGGATGCGGGCGCACGAGTTGGGGCATCCGTTGACGTGCAGGCTGATCGGGGCTGGGAGGTCGAGGCCGGCGAGTCGCTCTTCGAGAGCGAGCACGGCGTCAGTCGCAGTGTCTTTTGTATCGACTATGGCTAGTTTGCAGAACTCGAGCCCCGTGCACGCGATTGTCGAGCGGCGGAACAGGCTCGGGCGTGCGGCAAGGCCGAGCTCATCGAGCTCGGTGATCAGCGGTTCCACGTGTTCTTCGGCGATGTCGAGAACGACGAGCTTTTGGTGCGGGGTGGTGCGCAGCCGGGTCGATCCGTGCTTCTCGAGCAGGTCGGCCAGCCGGGTCAGAATCGTGCCCGACACCCGGCCCACAATCGGGGTGACCCCGATGTAGTACCGGCCGTCGTTTTGCTTGTGGACGCCGACATGGTCACCCGGTGTGGTCGGGGTGGGTGCTGCCGGGCCATCGGGCAACCGGTAACCGAGGTACTCGGTCTCCAGCACCTCGCGGAACTTGGCGGTGCCCCACTCCGCGAGGAGAAACTTGAGTCGCGCCTTGTTGCGCAAGCGCCGAAAACCGTAGTCGCGGAAGATCGCTGTCACTCCGTACCAGACGTCGGCAACGGCATCCGGGGCGACGAAAACACCGAGACGTTCGGCCAGGCGTGGGTTGGTCGAGAGGGCTCCGCCTACCCACAGGTCATAGCCGATGCCGAGCTCGGGATGGGCGACTCCGACGAGTCCGATGTCGTTGATCTCGTGCACGACGTCTTGGCTGGGGTGCCCGGTGATCGCTGTCTTGAACTTTCGCGGAAGGTTTGCAAGCTCCGGGTCACCGAGGTACTTTGCCGTGATTTCGTTGATAGCCGCGGTGGGATCGATCAGTTCATCGATCGCGATGCCAGCTACGGGCGAACCGAGTACGACGCGGGGCACGTCGCCGCACGCCTCTGTGGTGCCGAGACCAACCGCTTCCAGGCGGCGCCAGATCTCAGGCACGTCTTCGACCCTGATCCAGTGCAGTTGAATGTTCTGGCGGTCGGTCAGGTCGGCCGTGTCGCGCCCAAACTCGGTCGAGATGCCCCCGATTACGCGCAACTGCTCAGTGTTGAGCTGGCCGCCATCGATGCGCACGCGCAGCATGAAGTACTTGTCTTCGAGCTCGTGCGGCTCGAGAGTTGCTGTCTTGCCGCCGTCGATCCCGGGTTTGCGCTGGGTGTACAGGCCCCACCAGCGAAAGCGGCCGTGCAGGTCGGTGCCGTCTATCGAGTCGAATCCCTCTTTCGAGTAGATGTTCTCGATGCGCTCGCGAACGGCCAGGCCACCATCCTGTTGCTTCCAGGCCTCGTTGGCGTTGAGCGGTGCGGTGCCGTCAACTTTCCACTGGCCGTTGGATCGGGCTTCCGATCGCGGCACACGCTCGTCGGCGGTCGCGCCAGTGAGTCGCACAGACATTGGGCTCCCCTGCTCTTCTTGCTCGCCCGCCAGCCACTCGGTTCGTGGTGCTCTGGTGAAGAGGACGCTATCGGCAGGCTCCGGGCAGTGCTATCGCCGCTGTCATAGCCGGTCACGCTGGGTAACAGTGCGTCACACACCAGCACGAACGGCGGGCCGATTTTTGCCCCCACGGGAGTTGAGCGGATGCGACTCAAGTTTCTTTGCGCAGGACTTGACACGCGGGGTGATCATCGAGAAACTTGATACAGCTCGGCTCAACTTGGCCGGGCGATGCCGTCACTGGTACAGACCAACAAGGAGTAAGAGCACATGGCTCGAGCAGTAGGAATCGACCTCGGCACCACGAATTCCGTTGTCGCGGTCCTTGAGGGTGGAGAACCCACCGTCATCGCCAATGCAGAAGGTTTCCGCACGACCCCATCGGTTGTGGCCTTCACCAAAGACGGGGAGGTGCTGGTCGGTGAGACCGCCAAGCGCCAGGCCGTCACCAACGTCGATCGCACGATCGCCTCAGTCAAGCGCCACATGGGCACCGACTGGAAGCAGGACATCGACAGCAAGAAGTACACAGCGCAGGAGATCTCCGCGCGCATCCTGGCAAAGCTGAAGCGCGACGCCGAGCAGTATCTGGGTGAACCCGTGACCGATGCCGTCGTCACCGTCCCCGCGTACTTCAATGACGCTGAGCGCCAGGCCACGAAGGAGGCCGGCGAGATCGCAGGCCTCAACGTGCTGCGCATCATCAACGAGCCGACCGCGGCCGCACTGGCGTACGGTCTCGACAAGGGCAAGGAAGACGAACTCATTCTCGTCTTCGACCTCGGTGGCGGAACCTTCGACGTCTCCCTGCTCGAAGTGGGCAAGGACGACGACTTCTCGACCATCCAGGTTCGCTCTACCGCCGGTGACAACCGCCTCGGTGGCGACGACTGGGACGAACGAGTCGTCGACTACCTCATCACCAAGTTCAAAGAGACCACCGGTGTCGACGTGTCGAAAGACAAGATCGCCAA